>JAFUXZ010000015.1 GCA_017470795.1 Paludibacteraceae bacterium | reverse complement strand
TGTCATCTGTCTGATGGCGCCGGTCTTCGTGTCATACATAATCCGGACACCATCGTTGATGAGTTTGTCGGGCAACGGGATGATGATGCCATATTGCGCCAATGCAACCTCGCGCTCGATGACGGGCAGATTGTCGGCAGCGACGCTTACGCGCGCCGTTCCGGGCATGTTGTAGTACAGGCGTGACTTGGTGCTTTTGGGCTTGGCGGCAGAGTCATAGCCGACACGGCTGATATGCATGGACCAGTAGCACGGACTGCCACTGAGGTCATCGGCATCGACGACTCCGTCATGCGTCGAGAATCTGAACAGAATCTGACGTGTGACATCTTCTGTGGGGTCGATGACGATGTGCTCCGTACGTTCTTCCACCTGCCGGGTACCGATGAAGAGCTCGCATAGCTGACGCTCCTGCCGGTCCAGTCCTTTGAGCATCGTTTGGAGCGATTCGCCGTCAGCCGGCATATTGTCCATGTCGCCGCTGAGCAGATTCAGCCGTGCCTCCCGGATGCGGTAGATCTGCTTTGCCGTACTCTCTGCCATCTTGGCAATGGATCCGGACATCATCTGCTCTTCGCCCAGCGGGAGCAGTGACGGACGCGGCGTGTGCTGCCTGTGATCTGCGTGTCCGGATTTTTGACTCGGAGATGTCGGCGCGTTCACACTGCGCAGGATGCCGTGCCGGTCTGTCTGAATCAGGCAGTCAGCCGTTGGAGTGAGTTGGAAGGCCTTTGTGGAGTCAGGCAGCGCGTTTGTCTTAATGTCGATGGCGCGCAGCTGGTAGTACGTCTTGTTCTCGGTAATCACCTGTTTGGTGCCAAGGTAGCGCTCTGCATACTGATAGAAGATACCGGCGGTTTCGGTCACCTTGGCTATGCGGACATCAAAACGCAGTGTGTTCTTAGGCAGGAAGTAGACCTGTGTGGCTTCGCCCTGTACGATGTTCTGTGCCTGCATGCGTGCTGTGCCATATATCATCAGCATTGCACCGGCGAGCAGGAAGGGTCTGAAAACGGAGTGCATATTCGAAAAGATTAGTGTTGTTCGTATGATTAAAAGCAGGGGGAGGACAGAGCGGCAGCCGCTGTCAGGATGATACCTGTCCGTTCCATATTTCCCATGCGGCTTCAGCCTGTCCGGTGAGCATTCCCGTTCCGCCGATTGTCTGTGCCCCATGATCACGTCCGAGTTGCATGAATCGCGTTGTTTCCGGATTGTACACCACGTCGTAGAGCAGGTGTTGCGGGGTGAGCAGGTCATAGGGCAGGTTGGCGCACTGGTCTGTGTTGGGGAACATGCCCAGCGGAGTGGCATTGACAATCAGCAGATGCCGGCGGATGATATCGGCATTCAGGTCTTCATAGCAGAGGGCTCCGGCTTTGGGCAGGCGCGAGACGAACTGCACACTGATGCCGGCCTGCTCTAATCCGTAGCGCACGGCCCGCGAGGCTCCTCCAGTGCCGAGAATGAGTGCGTGCGTCATGTAGGGCTTCAGATACGGACGGATGGACGATGAGAACCCGATGCTGTCCGTGTTGTATCCCCGAAGCAGATATCCGTCAGCCTGACGTATGATGCGGATAACGTTAACTGCTCCTATGGCTTGGGCCGTTGGGTCCAGCTCGTCTAGAAGTGGTATGACCTGCTGCTTGTGCGGGATGGTCACGTTCAGCCCGCATAACTCGGGATGAGCCTCTATCAATGGGCGTAACTCCCCAAGATCAGGCATCGGAAACAGTCTGTATTCTGCATCAATACCTGACGTGGCAAACTTCTTCTGAAAATACAGGCGTGAGAACGACTGTTCCACCGGATATCCGATGAGTCCGAAAAGGCGTTTCATGATTGAACAGTTTGATTTCTGTGGCGCTTAACCAGCCATTTGATGACGAACCAAAGCAGCACGGCTGCCACCAGCAGTAAGATCAGGATGCCGATCTCCGTGCTGTAGCGGTTGATGAGTTCTTTCTGTCCGCGGAACAGCCATCCGATGAGTACCAGCACAACGTTCCATATAAATGCACCGAGCGCCGTATAGCCTACGAAGGGAGCAAAACGCATCCGGGCCATGCCCGCAGGGATGGAGACCAACTGGCGGATGGCAGGGATGAATCGGCAGATGAAGGTTGACATGTTGCCATGCTTGTTGAAGTATTCCTCAGCACGTTGTATTTTCTCTACATTGAGCATCAGCAAATGCCCCAACCGACTGCCGGCAAACCGATAAATCAGTGGACGGCCCAGTGTGATACCGAGGACGTAGTTGAAGATGGCTCCCAAGACCGAGCCTAATGTGGCAAACAGGGCAATCAGCAGCAGATTGATATACAGACTGTCCGACCAGTGCAACCGGCTGTCGGGATTGTCAACCACGTATGCAGCAGGCGGAATGACAGCCTCCGAAGGAAACGGGATGAGCGAACTCTCTATCCCCATCAGCAGGCAGACTGTGCCATAGTTCATGTTCTTGTTATACCAATACTCGACCTTACCAATCCATGTAGAAGTGTCAATCGTGTCGGCAGTCAATTCTTGACCCGGAGTCTGTGCTGCAGATTCTGTGTCCGGGATTGTTGCACCGCAGTTCCGGCCCGCGGCAGCAAGGCCTGCAGTGCAGCACAACAATGCAGATATCATCAGACCAATAAAATGAGAATGCTTCATCTAAGCCTTGTTCTTGGGGTTATGAATTCATAATTCTGTTAAGTGTGTCGGAAGATTCAGGATGCTCCGTGCAGTATTTCCTGACAGATTCGGGAGAAATCCGGACTGCGGCATCAAGCAGTTTGAGGGCCAGTTCAGTCTCGCCGTCTTCATACAGTCCTATCAGGTGCATCAGAAGTTCGGAGGCGGCATAGTCAGGATTTAACTCAAAGGCGGCTTTAAGATATTTTTCTCCCTGCCTGTACAGCTTTTGGGCAAACATCGCACAGCCGACAAAGACATGCGTATCAATGTCCCACGGATTTTCCTCAATGGCAGACCGGTACATCTTCCGTGCCTGATCTGTCCGCCCAAGTTGCATGTAGACATCACCCGAAAGGCAGTACAACCGAGAGCAGTTGATAAGATCCCTGTTGTGTTTCAGCCCCTGCTTGCAGTAGTTGAGCGCATCCTGATAGCGTTGCAACTGAAAATAACTTAGAGCCAGTCCGATATAAGCGTCATAATAGTGAGGAACAAAACGCAATGCTGTCTGGTATCTTTGGATGGCTGTTTCGTTCTGATTCAGGCAGGTCAGGGTCTTGCCCAGGCTGCAGTAGATGTCAGACAAATACTCAGGGAGAATCTCACCGGCGTCTTGACTCTTCGGATTGCCTTCCAAGTCGTAATTGACGAGGTTAAGTGCCTCTGCATAGCACTTCTGTGCTTCTTCCGGACGATTGACGACCATGTAGATTTTGCCCTTCTGAATCCATGCATCCGTGTAGGTGTTGTCTACACTCAGGCAGAAATCAAAACCGCGGATGGCTTCGTCCCATTCTTGCAGGCAGCAGTGTGCAAAGGCAAGGTAGAACCATGCATCAGCATCATAGGGTTCAATGTCAAGCAGCCTATTGTATGTCTTGATGCTTTCTTCAATAAGATGCATGGATATCTGGGTTGCTCCTAACCGCAGCAGCAGTTTGATGTTCTCAGGATCGGCCTGCAGCGCCCATGTGAGTACCTCCTGCGCGATGTCATGCTGATTGAACGACGAGCAGACATCTGTCAGGTCAAGCGCTATATTGGCGTGATCATCATCGTTCTGCTGCATGATGCGGCGTGCTACCAGGAGAGCCTTGTTCTTATACCTCAGTCTCAGATATGCCTCCATGCGCATGAGGTCAGCATCGTACGTGTCGCCCTCAATCTGCATTCGGTCAAGCAGTTGTAAGGCCGACCGGCACTTGTTCTCACATATCAGACAACGAACCTGACTGATCTTCAACTCATAATCGTTGGGATAGAGTTGCAGACCAAGTTCGATGACGGCCTTGACCTTGCGGCAGAGATGCTGTTCTTCATAATGCTCGGCAAGGGCTATCAGCTCGTCAATATCGAAGTATGTTCCCTGAAGTAATCCGGATTGCAGATGAGCCTCAAAACGCTCAGCCAGACGTTCGACCTCTTCGGGAGTAAACTCGTCAGATTCCATGAGACTGATTCCGGGTTGATTATTATGGGCGGAGCAGTTCTTTGACCTTCAAAGAGATAGCCTTACCTTCTGCCTTTCCTGCAAGTTGCTTTGTGGCAGCTCCCATGACGCGGCCCATATCTTGCGGACCGGTGGCTCCGAGTTCGCTAATCAGTTGGCGCAAAGCCGTTTCAAGTTCGCCTTCGCTCATCTGGGCAGGCATATAGCGTTCGATAACAGCGACCTGTGCAAGTTCTTCCTCTGCAAGTTCAGGACGGCCGGCGGTTTTGTACATCTCGGCAGACTCTTTGCGCTGTTTAACCATCTTTTGCAGTAACTTCAGGGCTGTATCATCAGGAAGTTCACCATTACCGCCTTTAGCCGTTTTGGCTTCGAGAAACTCCTTTTTGATGCCGCGCAAGGCCTCAAGACTCACTTTGTCGCGTGCCAGCATTGCCTTTTTAATATCTTCGCTGACAGTGTCGAATAGATTGCTCATAGTTGATAGTTGATCAGAAGATTTTCTTCTTTGTATGTCTGTTGATTTTATGTGTGCAGTAGCAAGATCAGTTGTTGCCTATGCCGCGGTTGCGCATGAAGGTCGGTGTCTGCAGGATGTCATCATCTTCTTCGATATCAATGCTGATGATTTCCTCCTCTTTGACCTTCTGCGGAGTTTTGTATAACTCATCGAAGGCCATGTCAATCGATGTCTCCGTGTCTTCAGCCGTTTCAGGAGAAGGCGTTGATGGAGTGGCCGTCTGCACATGACTGGTTGGAGCATGCCGGGCGGACAGGTTCGCTGCAGCGGGCTGTACAGGAGTGGCCGTAGCGGGTGTCTCAAGTGATGGTGCTTCAGCCTGTGCCTGTGTCTGTCGTGGGAATATGTTTGACATACCGGGGATGTCTGACAGGTTAAATCCGGTTGCTATCAGCGTAATCTTCAGCTGATCGCCCAACGAGTCGTCTAAAGTGGCTCCCCAAATCAGGTCCATCTCGTCAACGATATCCTGCGTAAACTCACGCAGCTGGTCCAACTCGTCAATACGCAACTGATGCTCGGTCGAGCTGTAGAAATGAACCAAAATCTTGCGCGCACTCTTGATATTGGCCGTGTTGACAAGAGGTGAACTGAGTGCATCTTCGATAGCATCGATGACGCGCCGCTCTCCGGAAGCATAGCCCATGTTCATGATGGCAACGTTTCCATCCTTGAGCGTATTGTAAACATCAGCAAAGTCGGTGTTTACATATCCGTGAATGGTGATGATTTCAACGATGGAGCGTGTTGCGTTTAGCAGCGTCTCATCGGCCATGCGAAAAGCTTCGGAAAGCTGCATGTTGGTGTAGATATCGAAAAGTTTCTCGTTGTTAATGACGAGCAGTGCATCTACATTCTCGCTCAGACGTTGGATATAACGAAGGGCTTTCCTGATTTTTTGTGATCCTTCAAATTTGAATGGTATGGTTACGATGGCAACGGTCAGAATACCCATCTCATGAGCAATACGGGCCACGATGGGTGAGGCTCCCGTACCGGTCCCTCCGCCCATTGAGGCTGTGATGAATACCATCCGTGTGCCATCTGTCAGGCCTTCGCGAATCTTATCGGCGTCTTCTTCAGCAAGAGCCATGGCCTTGGTGGGGTCGTTGCCGGCTCCGATACCGGAACCGAGTACAATCTTTTCAGGAACGTCTGAATGGTTCAGATCGACCTCATCAGTGTTGATGAGCATGTAACTGACACCCTCAATCTTGCCATACATATTGTTGACAGCATTGCCGCCACCACCGCCTACACCGATGACCTTGATGATACTCTTGTTTTGTACGGGCAAGTCGAACTGCACTTGTTCGAAAGTTTTCTCGTCGTTCATATTATGTGAAAGATTTATTGTTCGTTATGTGGATGTTGCGTGTTCAGCCTTCGTTGTCAAACCAGTCAATCATAGTTTGTTGCGTTCCGTCAACAAACTTGCGGAAGACCCTTGACAGTCTGCCGCCGATGGTGGGCTGCTTGGGCTCTTTCAGACTATTGCGCTCCCAATACTCGGCAGCCATAGTGAGAATGCCTACGACTTGACTATATTCGGGCTGAATAATCTGCATACAATCAGGTTGTACTGAGCCTATCCACGCTTCATGACTTCCTCTGACGACTTCCAAGCCGGTAATGTCAGCTACGCATTTCTCGATACCGGTCAACTTGCTCCCTCCTCCAGTCAGCACGATGCCGTTCTCGGCATGTTTGAGATGTTCGGCGGCCCCTTTTATGGCCAGGCGGATAATCTCACGCTGACGGCTCTCTACAACTTCAGCCACCTCGTTAAGAGCAAAGACATGTTCTCCATTGTCTTGTTTGAGACGCACCTTGTCGGGCTTAACATCTGCCATATAAGCATTTCCAAGTTTGCGTTTGAAACGTTCTGCGGTCAGCATATCGGCATCTTCCATCATGATGACCTGCTTCAGAAAAGCCAGCATGTCGGAGGTAATCATACTTCCCCCATACGGAATAATCCGATAGAATTGCAACATATTATCGTAGTATATGCCTACACTCGTGGTGTCACATCCAAGATCGATAATGCAGCATCCTGCCTGCTTATCCTCTTCAGTAAGCAGTGCAGCGGCAGTCGCCTCCATTTTTGCAGTAATCATCTCAAGAGCCTCACCAGTGCGGTCAATGCACCCTTTGGCACGCTCATACAGCTCTGCCAAGCCATAGAACGCACGATATTGTGCAGAGATACGAGATCCTTTGCGTCCTATCGGATTGCTGACAGCTTCATCATCAATCTCATAACGCTCCGGAATGAGGCAGATAATCTGATAGCATTCATATCGTTTGGTAAATTTTGTTCTGCACTCGGTTTCCATGTCGTTGAGAATGTCTGCGTTGACGCTGTCCTTGCTTGAGATATCACGACGTGCAGACATCTCACAAGAACGAATCTTCATTCCAGCAGAACCGACGGCAGTAAATATGGAGAGAGGCTCGTCAGTCAGGTGGCAGCGGTTACGCAGTTTGATGAGGGCTTCTTTTACGGCAAATCCGACACTCGTCGTGTTGACGTATTCTCCTTTCTTGATACCATCAGTGTGTACACACTCCATCCCGAGAATGTTAAGCCTGTCGTCCACTTTCTGAGCTGCCACGGCGCGTATTTCCATACCTCCGAGGTCAAGCGCGACGATTGTTTTTTCTGTTGTTTGGCTCATTTGCGGCAGATTACTTGGTTCTTATATTGTAGGTCGATGGTTTTGTATGTCGGCCAACCGTTTTTCTGCATAACTCCTGTATAGAAACGGTGCAGCCGATTGAGTTTTTCTTGATAGTTGTTCAGTGTGCCGAGAATCACAATCCCTGAACCGATGCGGGGAACAATGAAGATGCGTCCATCTTCTTTCATGACGATTTGCTCAATCTGGTTTCCCCAAAAGGCATCTGAATCAATATAATCTACAAAATCATATAACTCACCAGTTGCCATCACACTGTCTATATCGCCAGTCACTACGGGCATGTAGATGGCATTCCGTGGATTGATAGGCATGATGCGGCGGTCGGTGTCGACATAGTAGTTTTCTTTTCCAGCAATGCGGTAACGCGGGACGCGCTGTGTCACCCGAATATGTAGTGCATCATCAACGGATTTGAAACTATTGACATCTTTTATCATGTCGTTGGTGAGTAGCAGTTGCTCAATTTGATAACAGTCGATACTGTCCGTTGGAATGCCGACAAGTTCAAGACCCTGCTCGTCAAGCATGTCCTCAATGTCTGTTTGGTTGACATATTGGCATAATGCACTGTCTGCAATTTCAATGTGCAAGTCTGTACACACAGCGTGTGAGTCCGGCTGCAGAAATGTAAAAACAATTGCGACAGACAGACAGACAATCAATGCCTCCAAGAAATGTATGACGAGGTGTCGGTATTTCATCGTAACATAATGTATAAAGCCCAATAAAAATGATTCTGATTAAGATTCATTCTTTCGCAGTGCTTCTGCAATTTGTGGCACAAGTCGGTCAATATCTCCGGCTCCAAGTGTCAGAATTACACTTCCACGTTGTTCCAGAAGAAGCGGAATGAGATCCTTTTTCTGGCAAATACGTTTCTCAGGGCAGGTACACTGTGATAATATCAACTCGGAATTAACTCCGTCAATAGGCTGTTCTCGTGCCGGATAAATGGGGAGCATGATGAGGCTGTCAAGACATGACAACTCTCTGGCAAAATCTTTTGCGAAGTCGCGTGTTCGTGTGTAAAGATGTGGTTGAAAAACTCCGACAATCCGTTTGGAGGGGTATAGAGCCCGGACGGAGTCAATGCTGGCATGTAGTTCTGTGGGATGATGGGCATAATCGTCAATAAGAACGTAATCGTTGGTACGTACAAGTGTGTTGAATCGACGATATACTCCTGAATACGAACTTAATCCTAATCGAAGTTCGTTTGAAGTAACCCCATTGAGCCACGCAATGGCCATAGCCGCAACACTATTATCAATGTTAATCTTGACAGGAGCCCCCAATCTCATATCACTGATGATTTCTGTAGGAGTGTGAAAATCGAACGTGATACGACCATCTCCTATCTTAATGTTGTCAGCATAAAAGTCGGCTACTTTATTCCCTGAATAAGTGCAGTATCGGACACCTTTCTGCAAAGTCGGATGGAAATTAATGCCTTCGTGAACAAGTAATACTCCACCATGATGGACAAGCCCTGCAAAATGAGCAAAGCCTTCCATGTATCCAGTTGCATCACCATAGACATCAAGATGGTCGGGGTCGATTGATGTAACGACGGCCATGTATGGGGTCAAGTGATGGAAACTACGATCATATTCATCTGCCTCTATCACAACTAAATTACTTTCTTTGTTAAGTAGCAAATTTGTGTCATAGTTATTACTTATTCCACCCAAGAAGGCATTGCACCCAATCTCAGACTGATATAGCAGATGAGCCAGAATGGTACTTGTTGTGGTTTTTCCATGTGTACCTGCAACGCATAGACTGCGCAGTTGTTGGGTCACGCGGCCGAGTACTTCAGCGCGCTTCTCGATGCTAAAGCCTTGCTGTCTGAACCATGATAGCTGTGGATGTTCGCTATGGATAGCAGGAGTATATACAACCAACGTGTGTAGTTTATCCAAGTAAGTATCCGGGATAGCCGTTTGTGCATCATCGTATGTTACGTAGATTCCTTCGTTTTCAAGATCTTTGGATAAGACAGATGTTGTTCTGTCATATCCGGCAACATGAAATCCTCGTGACTTGAAATATCGTGCAAGTGCACTCATTCCTATACCACCAATGCCAATGAAGTATAGATGTGTCAGGAGTTGTTTGTCTTCCTTAACAAAAGAACTATTTGTATGTTTAGGGTTCACGTATGTGATAGATATGGAGCGTTTAGCCGTTTAGCAAAAAAGCGTAACAGAGAGGAATGCTTGGTATATTGATGTATACGCGTACATTGTGGATAATACCTGCTGTCTTTCTTGATGAGAAAAGTCTATTATCGTATCAGTTTACAAACTTCTTGAGCAATACGTTTGGCAGAGTCTGTTTGAGCCAGTTTCTTGATATTTGAAGATAGGAACTGCATTTTGGCATCGTTGTTCAATAATGCTAATGCAGTATTGATGAGTTGATCTTCGGCATCAGTATCACGTACCAATATGGCAGCCTCTTTGTTAACCAGTGCCATGGCATTATGAGTTTGGTGATCTTCTGCAACATTAGGTGAAGGGACAAGTATAGAGGGCTTGCCGAGCATGCAAAGTTCTGAGATGCTGCTTGCTCCAGCCCTTGAGATGACAGCATCGGCCATGGCATAAGCCAGTTCCATATGATCAACGAAGTCGGTTATGATTAAGTTGGTGTTCTCAATCTTCTTTGCTGCTCTTTTTGCTGCATCGATATATCCCTTCCCAGTTTGCCACAGTACTTGTATTCCACTTTTAGAAATCTCATCCAAATGTACAATGACACTTTGATTGATTGTACGTGCACCAAGGCTTCCTCCAATAATCAAGAGGGTCTTAAGATTGGGCGAGAATCCATAGTGCTTATAGGCTTCTATCCGGTCACCGTTGGCAAGCGATTGCCGAATGGGATTGCCTGTCAGTACTAACTTTTCTTTTGGGAAGAAGCGTTCCATCCCTTCATAGGCTACACAAATGGTGGAGGCCTTCCGGCGCAACATCTTGTTGGTTACACCAGCAAAACTGTTCTGTTCTTGGAGCAGGACAGGTATCTTCATGTCGGCAGCGGCTTTCATAGCAGCTCCACTTGCATATCCTCCGACACCGATAGCTACATTGGGCCGAAATTCCTCAATAATCTTTTTGGCTTGTTTGACACTTTTGAATAGGTCGCGGATAACTGAAAAGTTCTTGAACAGATTTTTTCTGTTCAGGCCACGTACTGGGAGCCCAATGATGTTGTATCCTGCACGCGGAACGCGCTCCATCTCCATACGGCCAAGTGCACCTATGAATAGAATCTCGCATTGAGGATAGATTTCTCTTAGGGCATTAGCAATACTAATTGCAGGAAAGATGTGTCCCCCCGTTCCTCCTCCAGAGATTAAGAAACGTGGTGTGCTGCTGTCCTTTTGTTCGTTATCCATATAATTGTTGTTTATATTGTTCGTGATGTATAATTATGGGTTTGTCACCTGTTCTTCAAGATCGACCACGGGAACGTCATTCTCGCTTTCTGTCCGCACTTGTTCGTCCTTTGCCCGGCTCTCCATCATATCTCTGTCAAATGCTAACAGGAATCCAAAGTACAGGCAGGTTGCTATTACGGATGTGCCTCCATGACTGATTAGTGGGAGAGGTTGTCCTGTAGTTGGTCCGAAGTCAACAACGACAAGCATACTTATCACCGCCTGCAGTACCAATGTCAGAGCAAGTCCCATTACGGCCATTTGCGTAAATTGTTTGTCACTTCGTCTGGCAATGTGTCCCGCCCTGAATAAGAGTGCCAAATAGAGTAATATGATGAAAGTCATGCCCCATACTCCAGTCTCTTCTACGATAATTGCAAAGATACTATCTGCAAAGGCAAGTGGCAAAACGTTTTTCATCTGGCTCTTTCCAATGCCTTGTCCGAGGAAACGTCCGTTGGCAATGGCGGTCTTACCCATCAGTATCTGATAATTGTTCTTTTTGTCTTCATCGCTGACATTGTCTTTGTTCTTTCCTTGTATGAACTGGTCGATACGCGATTCCCACGTGTATACACGTTCAAACATTTCCGGTACGGATCCTCGTGGTATAATTTTAACAAGCCCATACCCGGTTACGGCAACAATCATTAATGTGGCTATGGTCATCAACAGCCACTTGCCAGGAATCTGCGCAATGAACAGCATTGTCAGTGTGATGAAAAAGACAAGGATGGCAGTTGACAGATTGGATGGCAAGATGATGGCGGCACAGAAGCCTGAAAGACCGATAATGATTTTGAAGTATAGCCATAATGACTCCTCGTCCTTGATGTGTGTCAGTAAGTCGGCAACGACCATAACGAGGAAGAGTTTGATTAGTTCTGAAGGTTGGAATGTCAGGCCAATAAGTGGAAGACGTATCCAGCGGCGTGCTCCATTAATCTTGACTCCAAGACCTGTAAATGTGAGTAGTTGCAGCACAATGCCAAGAGCCAGCAGCCCATATACGTACATACGGATACGATAGACGTTGCCATGTGATACCCAAATGCAGAGGCCGATGCCGATGATTAGGAAAAGAGTGTGTTTCAGGATGGGGGAGACGCTATACTTTTTGCTGAATACCAGTTCGCTGCCTGCACTATATAGCGCAATGATAGACACAGCAGACAAGAAGAACAATAGTACCCATATTGTCTTATCGCCTTTGAACAGACTGGTAAAGTTGCGCTTGTTTCCCATCGCTTACAGGTTTCTTACTTGTTGTTTGAATTGTTGTCCCCGGTCTTCATAACTTGTGAACAGGTCAAAACTTGCGCAGCATGGTGAAAGTAGTACCGTGTCGCCCTCGTGCGCGGCTTGATATGCCTGATATACTGCATCAGCGATATTATTCGTATCTATGACTTGCAGTCCCATTGAATCGAAATGCTCATGCAGCTTCTCGTTATGTAAGCCCATGTAGACCAGGGTGTGCACTTTTTCTCTGACCAGTTGGTCTATCTCTGAATAGTCATTTCCTTTATCTTGTCCCCCAAGAATCAGCACAGTAGGGGTCGTCATGCTTTCAAGAGCATACCAGCAGGAGTTGACATTCGTTGCTTTTGAATCGTTGATGAAGCGGACATTGCGCACGGTTGCTACATACTCCAAGCGATGTTCAACCCCCTTGAAGTTTTGTAATGCTTCGCGAATGACGTCGTTCTTGATGTGGAGTATCTGGGCTGCTATGGTAGCGGCCATGGAGTTGTATGTGTTGTGGCGTCCGTGCAGGGCGAGTTCATTTGTCGGAATGCTAAAGAACCTGGTTGCTTCTGTTGCAACAATCATCTGATCTTCGTCAACATACGCGATGTTATGGTTGTCTTTGTTCTGCCCGAAGGGGTAGAGGGTGGCTTTGATGTCCAACTTGCGCAGTTCTGCATCAATCACAGGGTCTTCACTCCAGTAGATAAAGGCTTCGCTTGGGCTCTGATTTTGTGTGATGCGGAATTTGGCATTGACATAATTCTGGAAGATATAATCATATCGGTCCAAATGATCAGGAGTGATGTTGAGCAGGATGGCAATGTCGGCCTTGAAGTCGTACATGTTATCCAGTTGGAAACTGGACAACTCAATGACGTAGTAGTCGTGCTCCTCGTGTGCAACCTGCAGAGCGAGGCTGCTGCCTATATTACCGGCCAATCCGACATTCAGTCCGGCGCGGCGCAGGATGTCGTAGACCAGCGATGTGGTTGTGGTCTTGCCGTTAGATCCTGTTATGCAAATCATCTTGGCATGTGTGTATCGCGCTGCAAATTCGATTTCAGAGATTACTGATGTGCCCTGCTCGCGTAACTGTTTGATAAGTGGGGCCGTTTCAGGTATTCCCGGGCTCTTGATTACGAAGTCCGATTTGAGAATCTTTTCGGCCGAGTGCTGTCCTTCTTCCCATGGAATCTGGTGCTGGTCGAGCAGAGCCTTGTACATGGGTTTGATAGATCCCATGTCAGAAACAAAAGGATTCAGATTCTTTTCTTTTGCAAGGATGGCGGCTCCTGTTCCGCTTTCTCCGGCTCCTAATATAGTAATCATAACGTCTGACGGATTTGTGGTTATCTCATCTTGAGAGTCAGGATGGTGAACACGGCAAGAATCAGTGATACAATCCAGAACCGTATCGTGATTTTATTTTCAGGGAGGGCCTGTAGAGGTTTCTGCCACAGCGCATCAATGCTCCCGTCTCCCGGCTTTTGATAGTGGTGGTGCAGTGGCGACATCTTAAAGATGCGTCGTCCGGTCCCGGTGCGTCTTTTTGTAATCTTGAAGTAGGCTGTCTGCATGATGACGGACAGACTTTCGACAAGGAAGATGCCACACAAGATAGGTATGAGCAGTTCTTTACGTATGATGATGGCAAAGACGGCTATAATACCTCCGAGCGTCAGGCTTCCGGTGTCTCCCATGAACACCTGGGCGGGATAGGCATTGAACCACAAAAATCCGATAGTGGCTCCTATAAACGCAGCGGCGAAAATCATCATTTCTCCGATGCCGGGGATATACATGATGTTCAGAAATCCGGCATACTGGACGTTACCTGACACGTAGGCCAATATGCCCAAAGCTACCCCGATGATGGCTGAGTTCCCGGTAGCCATCCCGTCTAGTCCGTCGTTGAGGTTTGCTCCATTGCTTACGGCAGTCACAATGAAGATGCAAACAAATAAAAACAGAATCCATCCCAGGGTCTGCCGATGATCACCAGCCCAGTTGAAGGCGTCAGCATAGTCCAGATTGTTGTTCTTGAAGAAGGGGATGGTGGTCAGCGTTGACTTCTGGTCCTGCGTAGCGTAGTTGACCTGCTCGATATGGTCGTCAACCACAACTTCAACATTGGGACGAATTTTCGCACTCGGGCTGAACCAAAGCACCAGTCCGACAAGAAGACCTACACCTACTTGTCCGATAATCTTGAAGCGGCCATTCAATCCCTCCTTGTTATGGCGAAAGACTTTGATGTAATCGTCTAAAAATCCGAGACTGCCGAGCAGGAGCGTTGTTGCTATCATCAGCAGGATGTAGACATTCGTCAGATCGGCAAACAGCAGTGTTGGGACAAGGATGGCAAGGATGATAATCACTCCTCCCATAGTGGGCGTCCCCTTTTTCTGCATCTGTCCTTCCAATCCGAGGTTACGGATTGTCTCGCCAATCTGCTTTTTCTGCAGATACTCAATGATGCGGCGTCCGAAAATGGTGGCGGTCAGCATGGCGACGACAAAGGCCAGGCCTGAACGGAAGGAGATGTAGTGAAACATACCGGCTCCCGGTACGTCAATGGTGTCAAGATACTTGAACAGGAAGTATAACATAGGTCTACAGACGTTTTGTCTTGAAGTTTGTATTTCTTTTAAGAGTCAATTCATAAGAATTCCCGAACGACTTCGTGATCGTCAAAGTGATGCTTAATCCCTTTGATAATCTGATAGTCTTCGTGGCCCTTACCGGCGATGAGTATCACGTCCTTTGGCTGTGCGATTGTGCATGCTGTTTTGATGGCTTCATGCCGGTCGGCTATCACGAGCGTATTTCTGATTTCTTCTTCTGTCAGTCCGGCGAGCATGTCTTTGAGTATTTCATTGGGGTCTTCATCACGCGGATTGTCGCTTGTGAGCACCAGTTGTGTGCTTCCGATAGCGGCTTCGTGTGCCATCATAGGCCGCTTGCCTTTATCCCGGTTGCCGCCACATCCCACTACTGTGATAAGGCGTGATTCGGTGGGGCGAATCTCGTTGATGGTGTTGATGACATTCGTCAGTGCGTCAGGGGTGTGCGCATAGTCAACGATGGCTGTCCATCCTTTTGGGGAGTGAATGGCTTCAAAGCGTCCGTTGACGGCAGTGAGCGTGCTGAGCAGGCGCATCACCTCATCCGTCGGGAGGCCTAAGGCCGTTGCAGCACCATAGATGGCCATCAGGTTGCTCACGTTGAAGCGTCCGACCAGCCGGACGAATATCTCGCGCCCATTGAGGTTGAGCAACATTCCTTCAAATCCTTCTTCAAGAATCTGCGCCCTGATGTCGGCCGGCCTGCACGTGCTGTATGTGATGTGTCGTGCCGGTGTGTTCTGGAGCATGTATGCCCCGTTCTTGTCGTCGGCGTTGGTAACGGCAAAGGTCCCCTTCGGAAGTTGGTCGAAGAAGGCTTTTTTTGCATCCCGATAGGCCTCAAAGGTCTTGTGATAGTCGATGTGATCTCGCGTGAGGTTGGTAAAGATGCCGCCGTCAAACCGAAGTCCGGCAATACGCTGCTGCACTACGGCATGCGAACTCACTTCCATGAAGGCATACCTGCATCCGGCGTCAACCATCCGGCGCAGCAGAGCGTTCAGTTCAAGCGGGTCGGGTGTGGTGTGTGTTGCCGGGACGGCTTCTTCGTCCACGTAGTTGACCACAGTCGAGAGCAGCCCTGATTTATATCCGAGTGCATGTGTGAGTCGGTAGAGCAGGGTGGCGATGGTAGTCTTGCCGTTCGTGCCGGTGACGCCAACGAGCGTAAGGCTTGCTGATGGGCGTCCGTACCACTCATCGGCCAGCAGACCCAGTGCGTGTGCACTGTCTGTGACCTGAATGTAGCAGACTTGCTTGTCGCGCTTCATGGGCATGCGCTCACATACGATGGCTACTGCCCCGCCGTCAATGGCTTTCTGTATGAAGTCATGCCCGTCAACGGCCGTGCCGACAGTGGCGACGAACAGACATCCCGGTCCGACCTTGCGTGAGTCCATCTGCAGGCTTGTGATATCGCGTTCTACATCGCCTCTGATTTGCAATGGGTTGAGTTGGCTTATGAGTTGTTCGAGTTGCATGGTCTGTGTGTGTTATTGAAGTCTGATACTGATGGTTTGTCCTGGACGTGCGCGTGTACCTGCGGGCAGACTCTGTTCTACAACGCGCCCATAGCCCGACACTCGTGCTTGCATGCCGAATCTTTCAATCAGGTAGATTGCATCTTTGGCTCCCATGCCGGTCAGGTCGGGGATGTAGGCCGAACTGTTGGTCTTCAGTTCACGTGCGGCAAGTCCGGAAGAGTCGCGGACGATATGCACCCATTCGTTTCCTTCGTCATCAATCTGGAGTCCAATCAAACTTGCAGCCTGTCTGGTTGCCGCTCCCTGACCGGGCTTGATACGTGGTGCAGTGTAGGCGCTGTCTGATTTTTCTACACTGCGATGTCCGATGACGGCCATCACCTGCTCTGCAATCTGCCTGACGACTGTTCCGCCATAGATGCCTCCACCGCGCGAAGTGCGTGGGCGTTCAACGACGCACATACAGGTGTATTGTGGGTTGTCATACGGAAAGAATCCTACGAACGACACGCGGTCACCTCCGGTATACTTCCCGACTCGCTCGTTAAAATAAAGTGCGGTGCCGGTCTTTCCGGCAATATCGACGTGTCTGGACTGTGCGTATTTTGCGGTGCATATCTTCCGGCCTGTCTCCTGCTCGTCGCCCCATACTACGCGGTGGAGTGCCTCGCGCATGTCGGCCAGCACCTCCGGGGTGCATATCTGCGGGTTGATGACCGTTGGGGTGAACTTGCGGACGGTATCACCGTGGTTCACGATATACCGGCAGAGCATCGGGCGCATCATCATGCCGTTGTTGGCAATGGCGTTATAGAACATGATGCTGTTCAGAGGCGGAAGCTTGACGGCATATCCGTAGCTCATGCTTGACAGGTCGGGGTCACGGCGGGTCTCGGTGGCCTTATGCGGTGTGCGCATATAAGGTCTGCCCATGCCGGGGATGTCGATCTCTATCGTGTCCATGACGCCCAGTCGGCGCAGGCTGGCTACGAATTGTTCGGGCTTGTACTCGTAGCGTGACGTGATGGTTTTTGCCATGCCGACATTCGACGATCCTGCAATGACGTTGAACAATGAGTTCTTGCCGATCTTCACCTTGTCAGAGATGGTGTCTCTACGGCTGTATCTGAATGTGCCGTTGCCGGTGTCGACGGAGTCACGCATGCTGACTTCCTTGTCGTTGAGCGCTGCCATGAGGGCTATCGGCTTGAAGGTCGAGCCCGGCTCTACACTCCGTGCGGCATAGTTCTCTCCCTGTACGTAGGTTGAGTCGTTCTTGCGCTTAAGATTGGCTAATGCCTTGATTTCTCCGGTCTTGACCTCCATTAGGATGACACAGCCCCAGTCACCCCCGTCGGTGAGCATCTTGTTGCGCAGTGTACGCTCGGCGATGTCCTGCATGCGTGTGTCAATGGTTGTGTAGATGTCTGCTCCGTCCTGCGCAGGCTCTATGGGGATGTATACGGTCTGACGGGCAGCATATTTGCGCATCTGCAGGCCATCCTGTCCGCGGAGCAGGCTGTCGTAGAACAGTTCCAGGCCATACATGCCGCCGCGCTGCTGGTCGCCGTAGGTCTCACCGATGACGCGCTGTGCCATATCTCCCTTTGGGTGAATGCGCTTGTTGACGCGCCTTGGTATCAGGCCGCTCTGAATCTGCCCCTTGTTGAAGAGGGGCATGTGCAGAATCTCCTCAAGCTGCAGATGGTTGACAGCGTTTTTCTGCAGGAGGAAGGATGAACTGTTGCGCTTGTAGGCCTGCTCGAGCTGTTGGCGATATTCGGCCGGTGTGCGGTCGCCGAAGTATTCCGACAGGCTGTTGGATATGGAGTCGAGGTACTCGTAGAATCGCGTCACCTTCATCTTGTTCTGTTGATGCAGGTATTGGACGCGCATGTCCATCATGAGGTGGTAGTAGGGTATACTGGCAGCAAGCAGCTGGCCGTCGGCAGAGTAGATGTTGCCGCGTTCGGCCGGCAGCGGGCGAATTACGGAGTCACGCGGCACGTTGACAATCAGACTGTCATAGTCGGCTGTCATGAACCCCACTACGCGGATGACAACCAACAGAAACAGTCCCAGCACGACGGTGTAGACCGTGCTGTATCTGATGATGTTGCTGCGTTTGCTTGCCATGTCGGTGTGGATGAGACGGAAATGAAGGGGAAAGAGTCGGGTGGAGTGTTATTCGACGTATATGAGGGGTTGTGTGTTCTGCTTGAGGTGTATGCCGCGTTCCTGCAGCCGGCAGATGATGGTGCTTTCCTTGCACATCTCGGTATAGGTGGCCGATACGGTGAGTGATTCGTATCGCGCAAGGGTCAACTCGCGCTGCAGGGCCACGATGCGTGCTTCCTGACGCTGGCAGTAGTAGTCGTTGTTGATGTAGAAGAGGAATAATATAGTGATGAGTATCAATAGCTTATATTGCTTTCTGACCCATCCGTGCACGAAGATGCGTCCGGTCAGGATGCTCTTGAGCGTGAGGCGGTCGTCGGCGTTGTAGTCGTCATTGTGCTCAATCTGATTCCATATTTTCTTGAAGAGTGTCATTCTTCTGTGTCGGCGTTGGGTGTGTGTAGGTATGGGCGATGAGTTTCTTGTGTATTATCTTCGGGTGGCGGTGCGCAGGCGTGCGCTCCGTGAGCGGGGATTGCGTTCTGTCTCGGCAGCACCGGGCGTGATGTCTTTATCTGTGATCCACGGGCCGATGGGATTGCCATAGAAGTCTTTCTGAACCCGCCCTTCGAAGTTGCCGCTCCGGAGGAAGTTTTTCACCAGCCGGTCTTCGAGTGAATGGTAGGTCAGGATGGCTATCCGGCCGCCCGGACGAATCAGTGTGGCGGCCTGTTGGAGCATCTCTTTGAGTGCGTCCAGTTCGTGGTTTACCTCGATGCGGAGCGCCTGGAAGGCGCGGGTGAGATCCTTTTTCTCCTTGTCACGCCCGCAGAACGGCTGGAGCGTCTCAACAAGCTGCCCGGTAGTCTGCAAGGGAGCTTCGGAGCGGCGGCGTACGATGGCCCGTGCCATCTGGCGCGACTGACGCAGTTCTCCATAGAGGTAGAAAACGTCGGCAAGTTGCTGCTCGCTATATTGGTTGAGAATGTCAGCCGCCGAGTGTTCGGCCCGTTGATTCATCCGCATGTCAATCGGTCCCTGAAAACGGAAACTGAAACCGCGTCCGGCCGCATCAAAGTGGTGGAATGACACACCCAGGTCGGCCAGCAGTCCGTCCAGCTGCTCGACGCCATAGTAGCGCATGAAGTTGCTCAGGTAGCGGAAATTGCTGCGCACGAAGGTAAACCTGTCGTCGTCGATGCTGTTGCTGCGGGCGTCAAGGTCCTGATCAAAGCCGTACAGATGACCTTGCGGACCGAGCTGTTCAAGAATGCCGCGCGAGTGTCCCCCACCACCGAAGGTGGCGTCAACATAGACTCCCGCAGGCTGCACGCACAGGCCTGCGATGGTCTCCTGAAAGAGTGCCGGTATGTGATAGGCTTCGCTCATGAGCAGGGTCCTGTTTGGGGGTTGACGGGCGTGTTATTCGCTGTGAACCGCATCCTGACTGCGACGATGCTGCATCCGCTGGCTGAGCCGGGAGGCAAAGTCGGAGGCGGACAGACGGCAGGCCTCATAGCGGTTTTTATCCCAGAGGGCAATCCGATCGATCATGGCTACAAAAACCAGAGCAGAGCCTGCTCCGATGTGCTGCAGGTGACGTTTCTGAATCAGGATACGTCCCTGCCCGTCTAACTCAAGCACTTCGGCATCACCGACATACTGCATCAGGAGTAGCTGATCGTCCGGATTCCATTCGTCGAGGGTGGACTTGAGTTGCTGTAACTTCGTATTCCACACCGATTCAGGATAGAGCATGAGACAGTCGTTGTCTGCATCACGCCGCATCACCAGCCGCTCGTCAGACGCTTGCGCCAGGATTTTGCGGTAGGCAGCAGGGAAAAAGATGCGCCCCTTGGAGTCGCATTTGGCTTCTGTTGTTCCGATGAATGCCTGCATGATGTTTTTGCTTTCTGTTAAAGGCTTTTACGAACGCTACAAAGATATGAATAAAAGTCTGATTCCCCCACTTTTCACCACAAAAATTTTATCAACATCATTATTTCTTGTGTTTCAGCCGGTTAGTGTGTGATGAGAGGTGCGGCGTTTGTAAGTTTCTGTCGGGCGGTTTGGTGTGGTTTTCGCGTGTCCTTCGGAGGTGGTGGTGCGAAGTGGTGGCGGAGTGTCGGAGCACCGGGCTTGGTGCGTCCTGCTGTCTGACGGACCGGTGGCGACATAAAGTCAGGCGGGGAACAAACGTTGGTGCGCTTGTTCCCCGCCTGATTGTGCTTATGGGACGGTATGTCGGGATGCCGGTCTGTTAGTAGTCGTCGCAGCGGATACATGTGCCGCGGTGTGGCAGACCGAACAGAACTGTAAATTTGACCCCGACGTTAATCGGAACGACGGATTTGTCTTTGGCAAAGTTGGTGGCGAAGATGTGGTTCATCTTTATGTCGCCGATGTTGTTGCCTGCCGGCAGTTCAATAATCGGGAGCGACTCGTTCTGGTGTATGTTCATCAGGCCGTAATCGGCGTAGACTCCCAGACGATAGCGAATCTTTCCCGTCTTGGGGGCGTCAAACCCCGTTTCGCTTCCGCCGCGTGCCCCAAGGACCCAGCCGAGTTCAACCGATGCGGATATGTCGGTATTGAATTTCAGCCCGTCGCCCGACGATTTGACCGGCACGTTGGAACGGAAACCGTGGTTGTCCATGTCTATGAAGGGCTTTACGAACTGGTCGTACACGCCCATCGTTGTGACGTCGGCCTTTGTCTTTGAGCTTGACATAAGCTGCAGGTTGGCCTTTGCTCCGGCGAGGAAGTAGAAGCCTCCAAACTGTGCACCAAGCATCAGCGGGACCTGAAGCGAGCCCGAGCGTGAACGGTCCGTGCGGTCTTTGAAGCGATAGCGCAGTGTGTACATGTCGTTCTGATCGTCGCGCTGGTTGGGAACATCGCTGGCGATGTCGTCAAGTTTTGTTCCTGCATCCTGCCACTGAAAACCTACGCCGAGGTTGATGATGAAATGATGCTTCTGAAATTCATACATCACGCCGGCCGATGCGCCGTAGCCAAGTCCGAGACTCGTCGAGTCTACATCGGACATCAGTCCGGAATATCCGGCAGCACCCCACAGTCCGATGGAGTGATGCGAGCCGCGATCTTGTGCATGAATCCTGACGACGGCAGTCATCATGATTGCCACGCAAAGCATTATCTTTAGGTGTCTCATAAACAAACCGAGTATTACTCTTTGTGATAAACGCAGAAACTTGCCGCGTATTGTGCAACGGTCCTGCCATACATTCTGACAAGACGTTCTTATGGACGCAAAGATATAGATTTTGCCCGAAATAAAGCGCCGCGCAGATTTTCCTCTTTTGAAGATGTCATTTTTTCTGTGCAATTTCGTCAATATATACACGAACCGGCAGCTGTTTGGACGGCTCTGGTCGGAGTGGGCAGACAATGGATGACGGAGCATGCATCTGTCAGAAAAGTCCGTTTTCATCGGTTGAATGAGGCTGAATCCAACCGGCATACAGTGTGGCAATGCTTTCAGGATGTGCATCTCTGCCGGCTCCGGTGCGCAGGAAACGTTGGGGTGCTGTCTGCCGGTTGGCGGCAGTGTGAGGCAGGGATGTGTCATGCTGCATCTGTCGGCTGTGAAGGGGTATATGGCCTGTGTGTTTGCAAATCTGCCGGCGTGATGCGGGCGGAAGCATGACGGGGAGCAAATCCGCTTGTAGTGGCTCGCAGGCAGTGCATGTCCGCATCGTAATGTGACGGATACCCTGCTGTGTAACTACGTGTGTGCTTGCTCTTAACGTGCAGAGTGATTATCTTCGCTTTCATGAAGAATATCTGTACAGTATCCGGTATCCGGTTGAGGTCACGGCACTCCTGCTCGCACAGAACGGACAGGCCGCACAGCATGCGTGTCGGTCGTCCGGTGTGCGGCCGGCAGGCAGGATGATGGATAGCGGAAGAGCCGCCTGGCTGTCGGAGGTGTCAAATCATGAAAGATTTACTACCTTTGCATTACGTATGGCAAATGACATTATCAACGACATCACGTCAGAGGAATATAAGTACGGATTTCATACCGACATCGAGACGGACATCATCCCCACGGGGATAAACGAAGAGGTCGTGCGTCTGATCTCGAAAAAGCGCGACGAACCCGACTGGCTGCTTCAGTTCCGGCTGAATGCGTTCAGGAAATGGCAGCAGATGAGCATGCCCCAATGGGCACATCTGCAGATTCCGCCGATTGACTTCCAGTCAATCAGCTATTATGCCGCTCCACGGACGAAAGGACCCTCAGAAAATCAGGAGATAGACCCCGAACTGATCAAGACCTTCGACAAGCTCGGTATTCCCCTTGAGGAACGTAAGGCACTGTCGGGCATGGCGGTCGACGCTGTGATGGACAGCACGAGTGTGAAGACAACCTTCAGAGAGAATCTGGCAGAACAGGGGATTATCTTCTGCTCCATACAGGAAGCCGTCAGGCAACATCCAGACTTGGTGCAGCGCTATCTCGGCTCTGTTGTTCCACCGGCCGACAACTTCTACGCCGCGCTGAACAGTGCTGTGTTTACAGACGGGTCGTTTGTGTACATTCCCAAAGGAGTGCGTTGCCCGATGGAGCTGTCGACCTACTTCCGCATCAACGCGCGTAATACAGGCCAGTTTGAACGCACGCTCATCGTTGCTGACGAAGGGGCTTACGTGTCCTATCTTGAGGGCTGCACAGCTCCCATGCGTGATGAGAATCAGCTTCATGCAGCCATCGTTGAGATCATTGTGCATGACGATGCGGAAGTTAAGTACTCTACAGTCCAGAATTGGTATCCGGGTGATAAAAACGGACGTGGCGGCATCTACAACTTCGTTACCAAGCGTGGCATCTGTCACGAACGGGCCAAACTGTCGTGGACGCAGGTGGAGACGGGCTCGGCCATCAC
>JAFUXZ010000133.1 GCA_017470795.1 Paludibacteraceae bacterium | reverse complement strand
CTTCGAAGAGTACATGTGCGACGACGCCGAGTATCGTATCGTAGCCTTTGGTCTGTGCTCGCGAATCTGTCAGAAAGGTATCGAAGAAGGACGGAAAGAAGGTATCAAGGTCGGTCTTCTGCGTCCGGTCACTTTGTGGCCGTTCCCGACGAAGGAGATTCAACGCCTGGCCAAACAGGTCAAGGGCATCCTGACCGTCGAAATGAACGACGGGCAGATGATAGAAGATGTCCGCCTCGCCGTCAATGGCACCGTGCCTGTCAACTTCTACGGCCGTCAGGGAGGTATCATCCCTTCGCCCGACGAAGCACTCGAAGCCCTTCGCAAGATGATGAAGTAAATCTTGGCCGGGCGCATCGGCAGCCATCCAACATAACTGCCGGACGTGACCCACAGACAGATATATAACGCATAAAAATCATCAATATGAACAATGATATCATAGCACCCGAGAATCTGGTATATACCAAGACACCTGTTCTCAATGACACCCCGATGCACTACTGCCCCGGCTGTTCGCACGGTATGGTGCATAAAATTATAGCCGAACTGGTTGACGAGATGGGCATGCAGGACAAAACAATCGGCGTATCGCCGGTCGGCTGCTCCGTGTTCGCATACAACTATGTTGACATCGACTGGCAGGAAGCTGCTCACGGACGTGCTCCCGCACTCGCAACGGCTATCAAACGTCTGAACCCTGACAAACTCGTGTTCACCTATCAAGGTGACGGCGACCTTGCCGCCATCGGAACAGCCGAGACCATCCATGCCTGCAACCGCGGCGAGTCAATCGTGGTGATTTTCATCAACAACGCCATCTATGGCATGACCGGCGGACAGATGGCTCCGACGACCCTCGAAGGCATGAAGACAGCCACCTGTCCCTACGGACGTGACGTCACCCTCAACGGATATCCGCTTGATATTACCAACCTGATTAAAGAACTTCGGGGCACACGCTACGTGACGCGCCAGAGCGTGCATACCGTAGCAGCCTATCGCAAGTGCAAGGCTGCAATCAAGAAGGCATTCCTGAACTCGATGGAAGGCAAGGGTACAAGCTTTGTGGAAGTAGTCTCCACCTGTGCCTCCGGATGGAAACTCTCTCCCGTACAAGCCAACCAATGGCTTGAGGAGAATATGTTCAAGGCCTATCCGCTTGGCGATCTGAAAGACCTGTAATATACCGAATGCCGGATGTGCCGCATCGAGGCACATTCAGAGTTTCACACATTAGTAATAAACAAACAGACATTTATGAAAGAAGAAATTATCATAGCCGGCTTCGGCGGTCAGGGAGTCCTCTCAATGGGAAAAATCCTGGCCTATTCGGGTCTGATGCAAGGGTTGGAGGTCAGTTGGATGCCAAGTTATGGTCCGGAACAACGGGGCGGTACAGCCAACGTGACGGTCATCCTGTCAGAAACGGCCATCAGTTCGCCCATTCTAAACACCTACGATACAGCCATCATCCTCAATCAACCCAGTCTCGATAAGTTTGAGCCAAAAGTACGCCCGGGTGGAACGCTTATCTACGACCCACACGGCATCACACGCCGTCCCGAACGTACGGACATCAATATCTATACCATCGAGGCAACGGATGAAGCCCATCGGACCAACTCGCCCAAGACAATGAATATGCTGATTCTGGGTGGCATGCTGAAAGTGCGCCCCATCGTAAGCATCGAAAATGTCATGGCAGGTCTGAAAAAGTCACTCCCGGAACGTGCTCATAAACTCCTGCCGATGAATCAGCAGGCCATTGTGCGCGGACAGGAGATGATTCAGAAGCAAAACTGATTAGTCCGGCCTTTGCCAAAACAGGCAGGCCCGTGACACTCTTATCGTTAGAAGACCTCGCTCTATCAGTAAGATAGAGTGGGGTCTTCCATTTTGTTTACCTATGCGGACACGTCCGGAAAACTGTTTGGGAAAACTTTGTATATGGCCATACGAGATGATGATGCAGCAGATGTGCAAAATCCGTGGTTCGCACGGGCATGCAGTAGCCGCAACGGATTTTTCCCGTTGGAAGATCGTTTGCCGCGACGCTGCAGCATGATTTCTCTGCCGGGCTGCATTCGCGTTAAAAGTGCTTTCTCGTCCGCCTCCCCTGTACGCAGGAAGATTTGGAAGTGGATGAACCTGTAATCTATAATCTCATGGACGGCATATCCGGCAAATAGAACGGCATGGCATATATGTCGTGAACGGCAGGAAAATCATATTCTGATAAAGCAAAAGCTCATGTTCTGATAAAACGAAATCAGGATATTGTGCGTTTCAAAGACGTAATCCGGCAAATCGCCCTGCATGTGTCGCTGTTTTTTCCGTTATTACGTATCTTTGCGCTGTTTTTCGAGCATTCATAAATCAAAAACCATAATAAAAATGTCAGTACATACCCCATCGGATCCACGTAAAGTGACGACGAAGCGTTTTCAGGAGATGAAAGAACGCGGTGAGAAGATAACGATGTTGACATCGTATGATTATACCCTTGCAAGCATTGTAGATCAGGCCGGCATAGATGCTATTCTGGTCGGTGATTCGGCCTCGAATGTTGTCATGGGTAATGACACGACACTTCCTATCACGCTTGACCAGATGATTTTTCTCGGCAAGTGTGTTGCCCGTGCAGCCAAGCGGGCACTGGTAGCCGTTGACATGCCTTTCGGTACATATCAGGGTGATGCGCATAAGGCACTCGATTCGGCCGTCCGCATCATGAAAGAGACCCATGCTGACTGCGTCAAGCTGGAGGGTGGGGCAGAGATTATCGAATCTGTCCGCGCTATATTGGCAGCCGGTATACCAATCATCGGTCATCTTGGCCTGACACCTCAATCAATCAATAAGTTTGGCGGATATGGCATCCGTGCTCAAGAAAAAGACGAGGCACAGAAACTGCTCGAAGACGCTCATCTGCTTGAGCAGGCAGGATGCTTCGCGATTGTGCTTGAGAAAATACCGACGCGACTTGCCAGGCAGGTGCAGGATGAGCTGACAATCCCGGTGATTGGTATCGGAGCGGGGAACGGAGTGGCCGGTCAGGTGCTGGTATTGCACGACATGTTGGGCCTGACGCAAGGATTCAAGCCAAAGTTCCTGCGCCATTTTGCCGAAATAGGAGAGAGCATAACAGCTGCCCTTCATTACTACAGCGTAGCGGTGAAGCAAGGGGAGTTTCCGAACGACGAGGAGAGTTATTGATATCACACGGCTTGTAATTGACTGCCGGGACATAAACTGAAGAATGCTATCGCTATAATTGACTGACGAGACATGAACCGAAAAATACTATATCCGTTGTTGGCTTCATTCTGCATCATCAGTGCAGAAGCAGGAGACAAAATTTCTACACAGACGGCCGAATTGCTTGAACAGATTCGGCATACGCCGCAGTCTCACATGACAACAGGAGCTCGTCGGGCGATGCATATCGTCGGAGCTCCGCAGGATGAACGGCTGGACTGCATCATTCAGCTGTCAGATGATGACTGCTGTGAGCGGTTACATCAGATGGGAGTGCAGACCGGCCGGCCATCGGGTCATGTGGTCACGGCGCGCATTCCGTTAAATATGATTGACAGCGTGTTGCAACTGGATTGTGTTGAACTGCTTGAACCGGCAGAAGATGTCGAGCCGGCTAACGATGAGGCTCGTAAGCGTTCGCATGTGGAGGCAGTATGGAACGGCAGTACACAGGAGGGCATAGATGCCTACACGGGCAAAGGCGTTATCGTCGGCATTGTGGACGAAGGTTTTGACCTCTCGCACCCGGCTTTTATGAAGCCTAACCGCATCTCATCGCGAATCAGAAGTTTTTGGAATCAGCGCGGTGATACGCTTAATCCGCCACAGGGTTTTGATTATGGCACGGTGTACACCAACCAGTTGTCATACCTCTTGATTGGTACGGAGTACAACAGCGGTTCGCACGGGACGCATGTTGCGGGCATTGCTTCCGGTTCTGACACTGTCCGTTTTGGGCGTTGGCGCGGCATGGCTCCGGAGGCTGATATCGTGCTGGTCGGAACCAATATGACAAACACGGGCATCATGGACGGTATTCAGTATGTCTGTGATGTGGCTGACCGTCTGGACATGCCATGCGTAATCAATCTGAGCATTTCCAGCTATTCAGGTGAGCGTGACGGGACGAAGCTGTTCGACCGTTTCGTCAACGGGTTGTGCCGTCCGGGACGGCTGATTGTCGGAGCCGCAGGCAATACGGCAGCCTATGAGCATCAGGCCAGCAAGCGCTACGGGCATCTTGAGGCGGCAGGGTCAGCAGCAGGCGATGCATATGCGCAGACGCGCTATTACTACACCGGTTCTGCCGGGACGCAGCATGGTATGATTGCGTGGGGGCGTGATGCCGGCAAGCCTATCCGGTCTGAGATTCTTCTGTATGACACGAAGAAGGATACGCTGATAGCCCGATATGACGCGCACATTGATCATGGAACACGTACGCAGACCTATAAGGTGAATTACCCGGCAGATTCGTCCTATTACTACGGCACCGTCACGACGCGCATACAGCAGTCGACGCTCAATGACAAGTATTACACGCAGATATTCTGGACGCTGAACCGCTATCAGAACACAGCTATCTATCTGCGTCTGTATCCTGATGAGAACAGTAAGGCTGATGCATGGCCGACCAAGTATTCGGCTTACTTCCTTTCGGGCGACAATAACTCGACAGTCACCAATACAGGCGGTATCGGCGACAGCATCATCACCGTCGGCGCCTATTTCAGCCGCATATCCTCTACCTCATCTGTTTTAGACAGCATCTGCAACTTCTCGTCTCACGGGCCGACGATTGACGGGCGGCTCAAGCCCGAGATTACCGCCCCCGGCGGGGTGATTGTTTCTGCTTACAGCCGTTTCTACAGTGCCGGGCGTACGAGTTGGGTTGACTCTACCTCGTACCTGTTGTCGGTATATCCGTATGGCACCATGCAGGGGACATCGATGTCGACGCCTCATGTGACCGGCATCCTTGCCACTTGGCTGCAAGCCTTCCCGACGATGAGCAGAAGCGACGTGATGGAGATTTTCAAACATACTGCCATTCAAGATCGGCAGACCGGCACGACGCCCAATAACACATGGGGATATGGCAAAATTGATGCGTGGGCAGGACTGAAAGCTGCCATCAGGCTCGCGGCGGGCAAGCCGATTACATCCGGACTGCATACGGCAGTTCCCGACCGGCCTTTCATGATGCGGCAGACGGCGGATGCTATCGAGGTTGTCTACACGTGTGCTACGCAGGCCTCGCTGCAGCTGTATGCTGCTGACGGACGACTGGTGGCATCCGTCCCAATGCAGACTGTCGGACAGGGCGATGAGCAGCAGATTCGTCTGACCGGAATGCCGCATGGGATGTACGTATTCCGGGTTCAGACTTCCTTGTTGTCCGAATCTGTTCGCATCATTTTGTGAGTACTGTGTTGTAAATCATCGGGTTTGTATTATTTTCGCTGTCCGTAAGCAATCGTCATGAATTACGAAAACAAGCTAATCGTCTGCAGTCAGTCAAATCCATCGTCAGATATGAAGGCTTTGATTATTCTTTTCGTTCTCTTGATGTCCGTGATGAGCGCTTCGGCGCAAAGTGAGCTGATGCTGCCCCTCGGCGCTGACTCGCTCACGGAGGAGTTGCGTAGCGCGGACGCAGTCTATTGGGGCTATCCGACGCGCCTGTCCGGTCAGGTGCCGGAGTTGCAGTGCGGACAGACGACGGCTGGCATCGGAGTCTTCACCATCAATGAGTCGGGTGGGCAGGTCACTTTCTCGCCCGGCAACCTGCAATACCAGGCATCGACGGGCATGTGGCGCTTTGCTGAGCATCAGTATGACTATGTGGGTGATTCAGTGAAGGGCAATGTGTATGAGAACGGGGTGAAATGCGATAATGCACTTATCTCCTCCTCTTATAGTGGCTGGATAGACCTCTTCGGCTGGGGTACGAGCGGATGGAGCAGCGGTGCTAACGCCTATATGCCTTATTCCACCAGCACGAATTACTATGATTACTATCCCGGTGGCAACTATTTGAACAATCTTACCGGAGTATACGCCCGTGCAGACTGGGGTGTCTACAATCAGATTGGCGCTGATGCTGCCGGCACGTGGCGCACGCTCACCGAGAGCGAGTGGCGCTACGTGCTCCGTTCCCGTGCCAACGCTTCCCAGCTTCAGGGTCAAGGCACGGTGAATGGCGTCGCAGGGTTCATCCTCCTGCCCGACGGCTGGGTTGCTCCTGCCGGCATCTCGTTCACCGCCGGCACAGATATCGGCTATACAATCAATACCTATAGTCTCACCCAGTGGGCTTTGCTCGAGCAGACCGGTGCTGTCTTTCTGGTCGCCAGTGGCCTTCGCTATGAGATGTTCGTGAACGAAGTGCAGTCCTACACCGGATACTGGTCGGCTACGTCGTACGGCAGCAACGAGTCGGCGTGGAACTTCGACTTCGCTTCGTGGGGTGCGTTCTTGATCTACGCCTATCGCGAAAACGGTCTGAGTGTTCGTCTTGTGCAGGATTTGTAAGTCCCTTTCTATGATACTTATGAAGGAGAATCATGAATAGATGTTCACACTGCACAGCACAATGAAGCTTATAAACAATAAAAACGGCCCCGATAAACGGTGTTACCTGTTCGTACGCTGCCTGTTGATTATGCTCATGCTGTGCTTTTGTTCAG
>JAFUXZ010000132.1 GCA_017470795.1 Paludibacteraceae bacterium | reverse complement strand
CCTACCTGCCCGGATGGAAACGCGACTTCGGATTTCGTGTCGCCACCGGCCTGTACTATCAGATGCCGTTCTACAAGGAGCTGCGTGACACCCTGACCGATGCCGACGGCGTGACCTCTGTCCGCCTTAACCCCGCGATACGCGCACAGCGATCGTGGCAGCTCGTGCTCGGGAGCGACTACTATTTCAGGGCTTTCGGACGCCCCTTCAAGTTTACGGCAGAAGCCTACCTCAAGCTCGCCGACAACGTCATCAGCTATACGGTCGACAACGTGCGTATCCGCTACAGCGGAAAGAACGATGCAAAGGCGCGTACGATGGGTGTCGACTTCAAGCTGTATGGCGAGCTCGTGCCGGGGGCTGACTCATGGATCAGTTTTTCACTCATGCGGTCGCGTGAGGACGTTCAGAACGACGGGCGAGGGTGGATAGCGCGCCCCAACGAGCAGCGCTACAGCTTCTCGATGCTCTTCCAGGACTATCTGCCCAACAACCCGCGTTAACGCATGCACCTGAAATTCGTCTGGGCCGACGGACTCCCCTACGGACCGACGCGCAGCGCGCTGTTCAAGTCGGCACTCCGCAGTACGTCGTACAAGCGAGTCGATATCGGCATGTCGCGCATCTTTACGGCCCGGACCGACAAGTTTATGCGTCGTCCTTCAGCACGTCACATCAGCGACTGGGGCGTGCAGCTCGAACTATTCAATCTGCTCAACATCAAGAACGTCGATTCCTACTACTGGGTCACCGATGTGTACGGGCAGCAATATGCTTCGCCCAACTACCTGACCGGGTTTATGGTCAACCTGAAGTTGAGCGTCGGATTCAAATAGCAGACCCGTCAGCATGAAGACACGCCACATACCTCTGTTCATCGCACGACGCTATCTGTTTGCCCGCAAGGGACATAACGCCATCAACATCGTGTCCGTCATATCGGCGGCAGGTGTCTGCGTCGGCACGGCAGCGATGATATGCGTCTTGTCGGTGCTGAACGGCTTCAGCTCGCTGATTGAAGACCTCTTCTCGGCCTTCAACCCCGACCTGCGCATCGAGGTGGTGGAGGGCAAGTCGTTCGACGCCGGGAGCGAGGTGTTCAGACAGATCAGGAGCGACGGGCGCGTGGCGGTCTTTGCCGAGACGGTGGAGGAGACGGCTCTTGCACGCTATGAGCACCGGCAGACACCCATCTTGATGAAGGGCGTGGACACCTGCTTCAACAGCCTGACCAACATCGATAGCATCATGGTCGACGGGCGCTTCAGGGTCAGTCAGGGAGAGGCACGCTATGCCGTTCCGGGAATGGGCGTAGCGCAGATGCTCGGCATCGGACCGCTGGCGGCCGAACTGCTCGACATCTACACCCCGCGCCGTGTGGGGCGCGTGAACATGATGCGGCCCGATGACAGCTTCTATCAGATGAGTGCGATGATTGCAGGGGTGTTCTCCGTGCAGCAGGCGCAGTATGACGACCGCTACGTGCTGGTGTCGCTGGACCTCGCGCGGCAGTTGCTCGACTATGAGCCGCATCAGTCGACGGCCGTCGAGCTCCGGCTGCATCGTGGGGCATCGGCCGGCAGGATGAAAGCCGACCTGCAGACCCTGCTGGGCAGCGGCTACAGAGTGCTCGACCGCTACGACCAGCAGGATGACTACTTCAGCATCGTCCGCTTTGAGAAGTGGCTGACATTCCTGCTGTTGAGTTTTATTCTGCTCATCGCGTCTTTCAGCGTGATAGGCTCACTGTCGATGCTGATGATTGACAAAAGGGAGAATATAGGCGTGATGCGGATGATGGGTGCCGACAACAGGTTTATACGACGCGTGTTCCACCTGGAAGGGTGCCTGATATCGCTGGCCGGATCAGTATGCGGACTTGTGCTTGGCGTCGCAGTGTGCCTGGCACAGCAGCATTTCGGATGGCTCAAGCTCGGCAACGGCAGTGACTATATCATCAGCGTCTATCCGGTGGAACTTCAGTTGGCAGACGTTTTGCTGTCGATGGCAGTCGTGCTCTTAGTGGGCATCGTGGTGTCGTGGATACCGGTGCGCCATCTCAAAGCCGACGAGGCAGATGTTAACAAGGACTAAGACCATGTACAGAAAAATTATCACGACAGTCGTGCTGCCGCTGCTGCTTTTCGCAGCCTGCTCGACACACACGCCCGAGCCGGTGGACACCCGCTTCGACTACGGCTACGCCGTCTACTACGGCCCGCACTATCAGAACAAAGGCATCGATGCCGACGTGTGGGCTATGGAGTTCTTCTCCTCCGGCGTGCGCTACGACGAGGCTGCCGCAGCCTACAGCGGGTCAGGACGCATACTGACACTGACGGATGTCTTTGCCGAACCGTCGGCCGACGGAGCACTGCTGCCGGCCGGCACGTACAGCATCGACACCACCTTCAGCGCAGGCACAATCATTGCCGGACGTCGTGAGTCAGGCTATGACATCGGGGCCTACATCACCACCCTCGTCGATGGCCGGGCTACAGGCATCGACTACCTGACCAACGGCTCCATGACCGTGAGCCCTGCCGATTCGGCACGCACTGACATCGCTTTCCGCTTTCGTCGGCAGGGGAGAGCGGTCGACTTCAACTTCAGCGACACGCTGTGGGTCTACGTCTATTAGATTGTAGCGTGCGATGTCCGATGCCGTCATCTGATGCTTGTGTACATCATTTCTTTGTGCTACCTTTGCGTCATGAATAGCCGGACAATATCTTCAAACGTACGTAAAGCCTTGAGCATCGGCAACATACATCGTATGCGCGCCGACTACGAACGGGGGGGTACTCCGCGCTGAGCAATAGCATTCGCAACAGATTTTCAACCGTGCTGACGACAAGCCGTGTGGCTTGCCGTCCGTTTTTTTTTGTGTCCCGCCCGATGGTACAGACCTCAGGCAGGCATGCCTGTGCGTGTCTCACGCCTGCAGGCACGCCCGGCAGCCGTCGCGGCGGCTTCATAATGGCGCAATAAACAAAAAACTACATAACACAAACTCTTAATCTCTGATTTATGAAAAGAACTACAATGTTTCGAACGGGCATGCTCGTAGCATTATTGCTCCTGTTTGCCGGCGGAGTGATGGCGCAAAGCGAATTGAATGTAGTGTTTGGGACTGGTACAAATACAACTAATACCCAGTACTATACTTCTACGCCTTCTAAGTTAAATGATTATTTGAGTTTTTCGGCAAAAAAGAATTCCGGAACAAGTGAACCTTCATATCAATCGGGAGGTCCCGATTTTCGTTTGTATAGGAATAATAACAGCCCATATAATGGTGCTTCTTTGACGATTACCGCCACTAATGACGCAACCATAACATCTGTGGTCTTTACTACAAGTACAAATCCGACTTCGAAGTATCAGATTGATGAAGGAGATTTGAAATCTGTTGAGTTTAGTGCTTCATCTCCATATACTGTAACTTTGAGCGAACTTAGTGCGAAGACCGTAACGCTTCAGAATTACACGTCGGAAAAGACGCAACTTCAAGTCAAGTCAATAAAGATTACATATACTCTCCCATCGTCTGACTTCACCCTGACGGCAGGAACTTCCGTTAACGGAAAGACTGAAATTGAGGGCAAGAAAGTGATTTTTACGCCTGATCCCGGCTACAAATTCGGAAGCATAGACGTTGTGCCGGTTGGTGCTGCAACGTTGACCAGACTGTCTGATGAGGATGGCGTATATACCTACAGCGTTGAAGCTACGGAAGACTGCACCATCACCGGTACCTTTGAAGCTATCCCGCTGAAAAACGTCAAGTTCGATGCAGGCACGGGAACCGCTGTGGATGACATCAAGGAGACCCTCGGCGGACAGGGCATCACGCTCCCGTCAACCACACCGAGCACCATGTGCGGCAACGAAGGATGGACCTTTGCCGGCTGGGCAACAGAAGCCGTCAGCGAAGGCAACACGCCCGCAGCACTCTACAGCGAAGGCGACAAATACATCCCCACAGCAGACAACCAGACCCTCTACGCCGTCTACCAACTCGGCACGGCAGACGTGGACAAAATTACAGTCAAGTCCTCCGGATTTTTAACTACCACTAGTAGCAGTTATACGGCATATGAAGATAAGACTATTGACGGGATAAAGTTTACTGTAGACAAGGCAATCTTGAACGCGTCTTATATCCAGCTTAATAATAATACCAACGGAGGAAACGGGGCTTTGTATAACACGGATGCCATTTCGACGATTAAGACCCTGAAGATTAATTTTGCATCAAATACAACAAGCGCAGAGGTTAAGTTGTTGGCAGGGAAATCCAAGTTGAACGGATCTGCAGGTACAGCGTATGCAAGCTTAAACGGCGCTATCGATGGCGCAAAGAACGCAACTGCAAGCGGATCTATAACGTATGATTTGAGTAGCGGCGGTTACTCTTACTTCTTGCTGAAAGTTAAAGGCGCAACCTACATTTCAAGTATTGAGATTGAATATGGTGTCAGCGCTACCTACAACAGCAATCCGAGTTG
>JAFUXZ010000131.1 GCA_017470795.1 Paludibacteraceae bacterium | reverse complement strand
CATTCCTCCGGCATGCATCCTGCGGCGTTGAGAGGCAGAGGGTTCCGGTATCAGATTTGCACACAGATTCAGCCGTCCGTATGGATTCTCTGCCGAAGACGGCAGGCGAGGCGGTTCTGCAGGCAGCCCTGCCGGCTCAACCTAAGTCGGGAGCATACACGGAGACGGGCCGCAGGCAGTCCACGCCCCCTGACAGAAGAAACCACGCCCTTTCTCAGACGCGTGTGCTGTCAACAGTTTTTTTGTGCTACCTTTGCGCGGAGGTTGCTCTTCACGCGCTTATAGGCGACGGCGCATTGCCGCTTCAGAAGCAGCCGGCACACTGAAAGATGCTCCAGATCGGTGACAATACGATAGTCAGTCTGAATGTCGTTGAGCGGCATTTCTGCTGCAACCTGAAGGCTTGCAGGGGGATATGCTGTGTTGAAGGCGATGCCGGAGCGCCACTGGAGCCGGGAGAGGCGGAGGAGATCAGACGCGTGCTTCCGATCGTCTACGACGAGATGACCGACGAGGCACGCGCAGTGGTCGACAGGCAGGGCATCTGCTACACGGACCAGCAGGGCGAGACCGTCATCAGCATCGTCAATGACAAGGACTGCATCTTTGCGTATCACGATGCAGACGGATGTTGCAAGTGTCTCCTCGAGAAGGCATACAGGAGCGGACGCAGCCGGTGGCTGAAACCCATTTCGTGCCATCTGTACCCTATCCGTCTGACGCACTATCCTACCTTCACGGCGGTCAACTATCATGAGTGGGAGGTCTGCGCTGACGCATGCACCCTCGGGCAGTCAATCCAGCTGCCGGTCTACAAGTTCCTGCGCGAGCCGCTCATCCGCTGCTTTGGTAAAGCCTGGTACGACGAGCTCGAGTTAGTGGCCCGGCAATGGATGCTCCACAAGCAGAAAAAACAACATAAGGCCGGCAAACATTAGATTTTCCGGCCTTATCTTTCTGTATGTCACACCCCGACTATTTGTGTCGGGCCATGAGTTCACGCTCCAGATCGGCGAGCGTACAGCCCATCTGTTCGTTAAGCACCAGCAGATGATATATCAGGTCGCCGGCTTCGTAGATGTAGCGTTCGCGATTGCCGTCAATGGCTTCGATGACGGTCTCAACCGCCTCTTCACCCACCTTCTGTGCAATCTTGTTGACACCTTTGGCAAACAGGTGCGTGGTGTAGTGTCCGTCGGGCATCTCTGCATGACGCTGCTGCACGACGCGCTGTAACGTGCGCACAAAGCCCTCCGAATCCTCCGTGTCGAAGCACGATGTCGTACCACGATGGCAGGTAGGCCCATCGGCATGCACACGGACAAGCAGCGTGTCAGCATCACAGTCGGCCAGTATCCGGCAGACATGCAGACAGTTGCCGCTCGTCTCGCCCTTGACCCACAGCCGCCCGCGCGAACGGCTCCAAAAAGTCACCAGCCCGGAAGAACAGGTGCGCTCATAGGCCTCCTGATTCATGTAGCCCAACATCAGCACGCGCAGGCTGTCATCATCTTGTATGACGGCAGGGATCAGGCCGTCGGCACTCTTGGTCAGATTCAGTTCATCAAAAGTCTTCATATTCCAGTTGTTTGTATACATAATTGACCTGTCAGCCCGTCAGATGCGGACACACAGCCCTG
>JAFUXZ010000130.1 GCA_017470795.1 Paludibacteraceae bacterium | reverse complement strand
TCTGGACCTGCTCTTCTTCACCACCGACTCCCTGCTTGAGACGCACGAACAGCACGCGATGGAAGCATCCGAACGGACCTACAACATCGAACTGCCCATCAAAGAATACGCTCACGTCGCTTTGGCCAACGTGGCTCGCGTGCCGCAGATGAGCATCGCGAACGACGACCGGGCCTCACAGGTCATGCTGCGCCAACAGCGGCTGGACACCGTCGACAGCCATCCCTCCGGAATCTACACCGCACGCCGCACCATCACGCTCGAGCAGGACAAGAGCCAGATGATCAAGGTCGACCTGTACATGGCCAATGCCGCCGTCGCACTGATTCTCGACTCCGTCGACGCCAGTGTGGTCGACACCCGTGTCTATCTGCACGGCATGGCCGATGGGATGATGCTGCGCGACAGTAGTTACGTCACCGACAGCGATCCCTACATCCGGACGCACAAGCTGACCTTCGGCACGCGCGCTGCGGCCGCCTACCGCCTCTGTCACTACGGCGTCTGCTTCCCCTCGGCCGGCAACACGGCCGGGACACCATGCTGGAGCATCGAGGTCTACGCCACGCTCGCTGACGGGACCGTCACACGCAGCGTGATGCAGATCAACAGCCCGCTGCAGGCCGGACAGTTGGAGGTCGTACGCGGCACACTCAACGCGCAGGGCATCATCCAGACCGCTATGACCGAAGCAAGCATCACCGTATCGCTCGACTGGAAGAGCGGCAGCTCGTACACCCCGACGATGTAGCAACATACACGCTGTGACGCGGAGAACACCCCGCGCACCCACCACCACATCACTGACAGACAGACCTTTCACCCACACCCGCAAGCACCACAAGACAACGACGCAACCCCACATGCTCCGACAACTGACCATATCACTGTTGCTCTGCAGCCTGCTCATCGCCTGCACAGAAGACCAACTGCCTGAGGGCATGGTCATGATGCAGATGCCGGTGCGCCTGTACATGCCGGTGGAGCAGGGAGTGCAGACGCGTGCAATGGGTGACCCGGGCACCACCGAGACCTTCAGTCTGCCCGAATACGCCTACATCTACATCGTGTCGGCCTATGCAGAACGACCCGAAGTAATCAACCAGACCGGTGAGATTCACCTCAATCCGGAGCTCTGGACCAAGACCGTCATCCAAAGCGGTATCAATCCGGGCGACTCCGTATTTTACTACAACGGCTACATCGACGTCGTGATGCCCGCCACCCGTGAGACCGGCCGCATCTATGCCGTTCTCTCACGATACAGCCTCGGCAGCGACTTCGCCGCCAAGATTCCCACGACCGAAGAGCAGGTGAAGAACCTCACCTTCGACGTAACAGCAGAGATGATCGAGCAGCACGGCCTGCGCGACCTGTACTCCTCGCCCTATAACCTGCTGACCGACAATGCCGGCAATCAATCGGCCGGCGGACACTATTACGGCACCATCCGCAACTATGCATCAGCCCACCCGTCGCTCAGTCTGATGCTCTACCACGTCGCCGCCAAGGTAGACCTGATGTGGAACGTCGACCCCTCGATACAAGCCACCACTCACCTGAGCGACATGCAGTTCGTCAACCTCAAAGTCAAGGACTGCTACCTCTTCCGACCGATGGAGAACACCTCTCTCGGGTCGGACACCTACACGGCCATGCCCTCCGGCATCATCAACACCGGCAACCAGTGGTATGGACGCTACTCCTTCTACGCCATTCCCTATCACACCGGGAGTGACATCTACCCCTTTACGATCAAGCTGTGGTACAACGGCAGCACGCGTGGCGCCGAACCGACCAAGACCGTATCAGTCGAGACCGTGAGTGTCACCGGCGTTGACACCTTCACCCCATGGGTGCGCGGCTTCCTGAACATCAGAAACGCCGAATAAGAACAAGAACTGTCACATAAGCGTGTCAAGACACCTTATACATATTATATACCGTCTGCCGCATCGCCTGCTTCACGCCGCGCTGCTGCTTTTCGTGCTGCTGACGCTGCATGCTCCGGCTTGGGCGCAGACTGACACCATCCGCTACGTGCGCGAAGACGGTGAGTACAATAATGACGGCCGCTCATGGGCATCGGCCAAGAACAGCCTGCAGGATGCCATCAACGACCTGCACGAATATCTGATTCAGAACAACCTGCTGAGCGGCTCGGTCTATGTGGCCGCAGGGACCTACGTGCCGACCGAGAGCACAGAGGCCTCGGGAGGCACGATCCTGAACACCTCGTTCAAGGTCTATGCCGGCATCCACATCTACGGCGGATTTGACGCAACGAATCCCGAAGACGCTCCCGAACAACGCATAATGGATAACGGCAAGACCTGGACTGAGAACCGGGCCTCCGTACCGCGTGTCGGTGTGGCCGACGCAGCGACGGTGTCAGGCTTCTGGAAGTTCAAGAACATCACCCGCCTGTCGGGCAACCACTCATCGGAGCCGGCCTCCTTTGTCTACGACGCCGCGCGGGGCCGATACACGACCGTCTTCCCGGCCAGCTCGTTTCACGTCGTGTGGTTCGCTACCAACGGTGAGATCGAAGTTGACGATGCGTCAGCAACGCTTAAGCGTCACTTCCGCCCCCTTGAGCGCAAGGCCTGGATCGACGGATGCACCATCTCCGACGGACATGCCAACAACCGAAACACCCTGTCGCGTATGCACACCTCCTATGGCGGAGGGGCATACATGGTGGGCAACAGCGTGCTGCAGAATTGCGTCATCGAACGCTGTGCGGCCTCCATTCGCGGCGGCGGTGTGTATATGGACGGTGGCGGGCGCATGGAGCACTGCTACGTCAACACCTGCCAAGTCACCGGTGTGGGCATCGTGCAGGGCTATGGCGGCGGGGTATGCATCGACTATGACGGTTCTGTGGAGCACTCCTACATCACGCAGTCAAGTGCGCGTATCGGCGGCGGACTGAGCATCTGTCACGTGCCGGGTGAGTATCCGTGGCAGGAGCGTGGCGATGCGGTACAGATATCGCGATACAGCCCTTTCTGCAATGCCTCTGTGATCAGCAACAACACCTCTACTGCCGAGGGCGGCGGAGTCTATCTGGACGAGGGCGGAACCATCAACCACTGCACCATCACCCGCAACACCTGCATCGGCCCTGACGTGATCTACTACAACCGCCGTCACGGCCGCTCCGGAGGTGTCTACATCCGCAACTGCGGCCTGATGTACAACTCGGTCTGCTGGGGCAGCACCTGTCCGGTCAACAACGACTTGCAGTTTGCCTCCATCAAGCAGTCAAACGACCCGGAAGACCTCGTTTCGGTCTATCACTGCGCTTTCATGAACCATGACATTACCGACTGGTCTGGCGTACAGAAGGAACAGGTCTACAACCTCGAGAAGCAGAATATGCCCATCGTGGGCAGTAACGGCAACTTCCCCGCCTTTGCCAATCCGACCCTGACAGCCGGCATCATCGCTGCCGCTGACGGTTCGCTGCATGCCGACAGCATACGTCTTGCACGCGACTGGCATCCGCGCACCATCTCGGCCATGGTCGAGAAAGGAGTGCAGGTAACTGACGCGATTCAGGGCGTGTCAGAGTGGATCCGTCATGCACATACGACCAACGACGTCGTGGGCAACCGTTTCGAGCCCGTATCGACGCTTGGGGCACTGGTGCGTGAGAATGAGCAGGTCACTTACGCGCTGGTTGAGACGCAGAGCCGCGAGGCGGACGGCACGCTCATTCCGACCATCTTTGTCGACCCCAACCGTGTCAACATCGACGAGGGCGGCAACTACCTTTTGGGTGTCGTGGGCAATTCGTGGGACGCTCCGCTGGCCAACATGGGTGACGCGGTCAATTTCTTCAGAGACTCCCTCGTGCAGGACCCTGCCCATCCGGAGGCGACGCACTATCACGTCAACGGGGCAGATTATCCGGCGGTTCAGATTCTGGTCAAGGCCGGCGTATTGACTACGGCCGGTCCTAACAACTATCTTGGCGACGAGTTACGCACTGCCTCTGTCCGCCTCATTTCGAACATGCGTCTCTACGCGGCCTATCCGCCCTCGCTCACGGGCGTCAGCACCACGGGTCGTAACCCGCGCGAGTACACCACGCGTATCACGGCCAACATCACGGGCGGCACGTCAGAGCGCGATTTCGCCAACCATTCGGCACACGTGGTCACGTTTGTGAACACGCGTAATGCCATCGTCGACGGCTTCCGCCTGTATGAAGGCAATGCGCACAACCTGACCAACACCTACTCCGTGGCTGCCGGCGCCGGCGTGCTGGTCAACAACCGCACCACCGCGCAGGCCGACCGTATCGACATGACGGGCAATCAGTTGCGCAACTGCGTTATTGCCAACAGCTTTGCCCCTAAAGGCGGGGCGATATATGTCAACGGGGAGTGGCCCAAGGCCGACGGTGAGCTGTCGAGGGCCGAACTGCTCATCGAGAACTGCGTAGTGCGCAACTGCACTTCAGACACCATCCCCGACGGCAAGGTGGCTAACTTTGAAGATCGTTTTAGGGAGTCACACGGCGTGATAACTTCAAACGGCAATGCGCACATATACATGAATCACTGTACCATTGCCAACAATGTGGGCCACGCGCTCAAGACCGACAATGCGGCTACCGAGACCGACATCCCCCTTCCGCATACAGGCACCATCGAAGTCTACAACACGGCCATTTTTGCCAACAGCTTCCACCGCCTGACCAACCGTGACAACATTGTGATTCCCATGTCGGTCAACGGGACGCATGTCGTCAACCCTGACGGGTCGAACACCATCAAGAATGACAACATCACCGGCGATTATAATCTGCTCGACCGCGACATCCTGGGCATGCCTTCCGGCTTCGGTCCCAATTCGGAAGCCATCTTCACGCTCCATCGCGGCGAGAAGAACTACCCCGTGTTCGTCAACCCGAGCGGCAACGTGGGTCACTCCTACGACGATGACAAGCCCCTCTATGGCGGCATTGTGAGCTACATGCCGATGAACACCAACCCGATGGTCAACCGCGCCGATCCGGCCTCCGCATCGGGCAAGGACCGCAGTGACGTGCTGTATCGCAACTACGGAGGAGCGCCTGACGTGGGAGCCATTGAGAATACGAACCTGCCCAAGGCCGGGACCGTCTTTTACGTCACGCCTGAAGGAGCGGGTAAGCGCGAAGGCTCTTCGTGGGGCAACGCCATAGCCGGCAACACGGTATACGCGCTGTATGGCGCGGGCGCTGCGCGTACGGACCAGCTTGACGGCGACCGTATCATCACCGCATCGGGCGACCCTGTCCTGACCACCGACTCGACCTATGCCGGAGGCTATGCAGAGAGCTACTTCACCTCAAAGACCATCGGCGGCAAGACCACCGAGACGAAGACCAAGACCTGGACCACGGAGGTCAACATCTATGAGGGCGGCGAGCGTGCCGGTGAGTCTGACACGCTTCAGAGCCGGGTGCTCACCGAGACCGCTACGCTCGTCACGACAGCGGCCGGGACGGCTGACGGCTCCTTCACGCCCGGCTGGCATGCCGACGACCGATTCCCCTAAGGCGAGATGTCGGGCCAGTCACGCGGCCTGTGGCGTGCGAAGGACAATGAAGCCCCCTACGTCGAGACCAGCGACACCCGCAACTCCTGGGACTGGGCCGCCGACTACACTGATGCAAAGAATGCATCGGGCATGGCCGGGAGCGGTCGCTTTGTGATCAACAACGATCGCCGTGAGAACTATGTCAGCGGTCTGCAGTATGCCGTCGAGCAGGCGTCGGAGCTCAACCGGACCAACGGCAATTAGGAGG
>JAFUXZ010000129.1 GCA_017470795.1 Paludibacteraceae bacterium | reverse complement strand
GTGCCACTCCGGATGGTCTGCCAGCTGCACGCCCAGGTGGTAGAGCGTCTCAAGCGTGCGTACGGAGGTCGTGCCGACAGCGACAATATGCGGCAGCTTGTTCATCACGTGGACAATCACGCTTCGGGGCACGGCGATAATCTCGGTGTGCATCAGATGCTGATTGGCATCGGCGGTCTTGACGGGCTGAAATGTCCCTGCGCCCACGTGCAGGGTCAGCTCGTCGGTCTGCACGCCGTTTTCGCGCAGTTCGGCCAGCAGGTCCTGCGTGAAGTGAAGGCCTGCTGTCGGAGCGGCTACGCTCCCTTTGATGTGCGAATAGACAGTCTGGTAGGTTGTCTTGTCCGACTCTTCTGTCTTCCGGTTGAGGTAGGGCGGAATGGGCAGTTCACCCATGATGTCCAGAATCTCGGCAAAGCTCACAGTCTGTCCGGTGGTCTGCCACGTGAAGCGGACGATGTGCGTATTGCCTGCCGAAGACTCCCGCCTTGCCTGAAACATGCAGGGAGTGCCGTCGGGCAGGTCTATCTGCTGCTCCAGCAGGTCGTTCTTCCACTTCTTCAGGTTGCCCACCATGCACTTCCATGCGCATCCGTCGGTCGCAGAGAGCGACAGCTGGTAGTCGTGCGGGCTGACAGGCTCCAGACAGAACACCTCGATGCGCGCTCCGGTGGGTTTGTGAAACACAAGCCGGGCCTGTATCACGCGCGTGTTGTTGTATATCAGCAGCGACTCCGGCGACAGGTATTGCCCGATGTTGCGAAAGCGCGTCTGGCTGATCTGCCCGTGCTGATAGACGAGCAGCTTGGACGTATCGCGTGGGCTGACCGGATAACGCGCGATGCGGTCGTCGGTCAGCGGATAGTCATATTGATCAATCAGGATGGGGTCCATCGGGTGTGGAGGTTGGGCTTGCAGCACGCCGGCATGCGGCTCATGAAGCTGTCGGCGCACAGGTCGTCATTCGTGCAGAAGCTCGTCGATGTGTTGGAGCTGATCGAGCGTGTCGTCAAGATAGAAGTTGAGTTCGGGGACTATGCGCAGCTGATGGCGGACACGGTTGCCCAGCAGGCCGCGGATTGAGCGCACATCGCTGTTGATTTGCTCCGTCACGCCCTGTGCCTGCTCCGTCGGGAAGATAGAGAGGTAGACGCGTGCGATGCTCAAATCCGAACTGACGCGCACCTCGCTCACCGTAATCAGCGTGCCGTGAAAGTTGCGTGCATAAGTCAGGAAGATGTCGCCGAGTTCTTTCTGAATCAGTCGGGCGATGCGAAGTTGTCTGGTAGAATCCATACGTGTGTCGTGATGAAAGGGCGGCAGCGTCGGGCGGCAGGTCTGCCGGCCCGGATGGCTGCATCAGCCTTATGGTTTTGAGATCACAGGCTCCATTCGAAGCCGTCTTTTGTGTCTTTGATGTTGAACCCGAGTTGCGTCAGGTGGTTACGTATCAGGTCGCTCATGGCCCAGTTCTTCTCCCGCTTGGCCTGCAGGCGGATGTCGAGCAACAGGTCCACAGCCGACTTGTAAGCGTCGATGGTTCCGTCAGCCGCCGTCGCAGAGGTCTGCAGCCCCAGCAGGTCTTCTACAAACAGGTGCCATACGTCGCGCAGCTCCTTCAGGTCGTCGGCAGCAATCGTCGCCTTGCCGTCGGCCAGAGTGTTGATAATCTTGGCCGAGTCAAACAGGTGCGAGATGACGATGGGCGAGTTCAGATCGTCGGACATTGCCTCCTCGCACCGCTCACGCAGACCCGCCGTCTCCACGCTGCTCTGCTCCGAAGGCTGTAGCTTCTGCAGACGCTCGTAGGCCTCCATAAGCCGGTTCAGTCCTTTCTCTGCCGCCTCGAGGGCTTCGTTGCTGAAGTCGACTGTCGACCGGTAGTGCGCCTGTAGGATGAAGAAGCGGATCGTCATGGGCGAGTAGGCCTTCTTGAGCAGCGGATGCGTACCGTTGAAGAACTGTTCGAGCGTGATGAAATTACCAAGCGACTTGCCCATCTTCTGTCCGTTGATGGTGATCATGTTGTTGTGCATCCAGTAGCGCACCGTGTCGTGTCCGAGGGCAGCGACCGACTGCGCTATCTCGCATTCATGATGTGGGAAGACAAGGTCCATGCCGCCGCCGTGTATGTCGAACGTCTCGCCCAGATACTTCATGCTCATGGTCGAGCATTCCAGATGCCATCCGGGGAAGCCCTCACTCCATGGGCTGGGCCAGTGCATGATGTGCTCGGGAGCCGCCTTCTTCCAGAGGGCAAAATCTATGGCGCGATGCTTCTCGGTCTGACCGTCCAGCTGGCGGGTCGTCTCGAGCAGCTCGTCGATATTGCGTCCGGAGAGCTTGCCGTAGTGGTGGTCATGATTGTACTTCTCTACGTCGAAGTAGACCGAACCTTCTGACACATAGGCATATCCTGCGTCCAGTATGCGCTGTATGAACTGTATCTGCTCAATGATGTGGCCTGATGCATGCGGCTCGATGCTTGGAGGCAGCACGCCGAGGAGCTGCATGTCGTGATGGTAACGGTTCAGGTAATGCTGAACGACTTCCATCGGCTCAAGTTGTTCAAGACGCGCTTTCTTTGCAATCTTGTCTTCCCCGTCGTCGGCATCGTGCTCAAGGTGGCCGACATCCGTGATATTGCGTACATAGCGTACCTTATAGCCTATGTGCTGCAGATACCGGTAGAGCAGGTCGAACGTGATGGCCGGGCGTGCGTGTCCGAGGTGTGCATCACCGTAGACCGTCGGTCCGCATACGTAGAGCCCCACGTGAGGAGCGTGCAGGGGGATAAACTCTTCTTTCTGCCGGCTGAGGGTGTTGTAGATTTGCATGATGTGCGTCGTTATTGATGTGAATATGTTAACTGTAAATCTTACGTCGGGGGCTGCCTTCGGGCAACGGGGGAGAGGACTTTTATTAAGAAAGCGGCTACGCTCAGCGCAGCCGCTTTCTGCCTTCATAAATTATCGCGTAATTTTCTTGAATTTCTGAAGCGGTGTTTACTTGCTTGCCTGCTTGGAGCGTTTGTTGAGCATGTCGTATGCTATCGGCGAAGCAATGAAGATTGACGAGTACGTACCGACAAGCACACCAAGCAGCAGTGCGAATACGAAGCCACGGATGGTTTCTCCTCCGAAGAGGAAGATGGCTATCAGCACGATGAGCGTTGACATACTGGTAGAGAACGTACGGCTGAGCGTCGTGTTGATTGAGTCATTCATAACCTGGGCGCGGTCACGTTTCGGGTAGAGTCCCAGGTTCTCACGGATACGGTCGAAGATAACCACCGTGTCGTTGATGGAGTAACCGATGATGGTCAGGATGGCAGCGATAAATGACTGGTCAACCTCCATGGAGAAGGGAAGAATCCCCCAGAAGATGGCGTAAACGCCGAGGATGATGATTGTGTCATGTGCGATACCGGCCAGACCGCCGAGCGAGAAGGACAGGTTACGGAAGCGGATAAAGATGTACAGCCCGATGATCAGCAGAGCCAGCAAGACTGACCAGATGGCCGACGTCTTGATGTCGTCAGCAATGGTCGGACCGACTTTCTGTGAACTGAAGATACCTATCTTGTTGTTGTCGTCTGCATCGTTCGACGAAGCGAAATGCTCGAAGGTGATGCCTTCCGGCAGTTTGCTCTGCAGGGCTTCGTAGAGCATCACTTCAATCTGCGTGTCTATCGTGTCGCTGCGGTCGTTGACGGCATATTTGGTTGAGATGCGCACTTGGTTGTCGCTCCCGACGGTGATGACCTGGGCTGTTTCGCCGATGCGGCTCTCAATCAGATCGCGTATCTCCTGCGGATTCACTGTGTTTTCAAAGCGCACCTGATAGTTGCGTCCTCCTGAGAAGTCGATTCCGAGGTTAAAGCCGCGTGCGAAGATGCCAATCAGCGAGCAGACAATCAGCACACCGCTGATGATGTATCCAATCTTGCGGTGTTCGATGAACTTGTAGTGCATGTTCTGGAACCACGTCTTGGTGAAGTTCGTGGTGAACGGCAGTGCCTTTGCATTCTCACGTTTGCAGTAGTCGTCAAGCAACAGGCGCGTGATGAATACGGCCGTAATGAATGAGGTCACGATACCGACTATCAGCGTGATGGCGAAACCGCGGATGGGACCCGTACCGAAGACTGCCAGCACGATACCTGTCAGCATGGTAGTCACGTTGGAGTCGATGATGGCGCTGATGGCGTTCGAGAAACCGGCCTGTACGGACTGGCGCAGATTCTTGCCTGAACGCAACTCTTCACGGATACGTTCGTAAATCAGCACGTTGGCGTCGACGGCCATACCGAGGGTCAGTACGATACCGGCGATACCCGGCAGTGTGAGCACTGCACCGAAGCTGGCCAGGATGCCGAACAGGAAGAATACGTTGATCAGCAATGCACAGTCGGCAATCAGACCGGGGATCAGGCCGTAGTAAAGGATCATGTACAGCAGGACGAGGCAGAATGCGATGATGAACGAGATCAGTCCTGCACGGATTGACTCTTGTCCCAGTGACGGGCCGACGATGGTTGCTTGGATGATGCGGGCTGGAGCGGGCATTTTTCCAGACTTGAGCGTATTGGCCAAGTCGTTGGCTTCGTCAAGCGTAAAGTGACCGGTAATCTCACTGCGTCCGCCTGATATTTTGTTTTGTACGTTAGGCCACGAATAGGCCAGGCCGTCCAGCACGACTGCCACTTGGTTGCCGATGTTGGCCTCGGTCAGCTTTTCCCACAGGATTGCTCCTTCGGCGTTCATCGACATGTTTACCTTGGCAAAACTCGAGTTGGTTGCGATGTCAGCACTGGCGTCCGTAATCACGTCACCACTCATCGAGGCTGCTCCCTTGCGGCTCTTCAGGGCGATGTACTGCACGTAGGTGTTGCCTTCGTCAACGCCTTTGGCTGCCATGCACACCACGAAGTCACGCGGCATGATGGAGCGGACGATGCGGCTGCGGAAGAAGGTGTTGACAACGCCCGTGTCGGCCATGCTCACAATACCAATCACGCAGTTGTCTGCGTCGTTGGAGGGCATCAGGTAGTTGAAGATTGACTTGGCTGCGGCTGCAGCGGTATTGGTGTTCTCGGCTGCCGGAGTCTCAGTCATCTGGGCGCTCATCTCTTCAATGCGTGCTTCTTCGTCGCTGAGCGTTTCGGCGGTTTCACTCTCGCTGTTCTCCGTTTCTGTCTGTGCTACCTCGGTTTCCTGAGCGGCGTTGTTTTCTTTCGTCTGCTCAATGGCCCAGTACTCTTCGTCGGCCCGCATGAGGTCCTGCTGGATGTCGCTCAACTTAAAGGTTTCCCAGAACTCCAGATTGGCAGTTCCCTGCAGCAGTTTGCGTACGCGCTCGGGTTCTTTCACGCCCGGAAGCTCTACCAGGATTCGTCCGGCTTCATCGCCGAGCTTCTGGATGTTCGGTTGAATTACACCAAACCTGTCGATACGTGTTCTGAGCACGTTGAAGGAGTTCTCAATGGCAGCGTTGACCTGCTCTTTCAGCACGTCGACAACCTTTTCGTTGGAGTCGCCGGCTTTTATCAGTTCGCGCATTGCGCTGGATGCAAACAGGGCGGCCAGGCTGGCTTCCTTGCCGGCAATAGTGTCTTGTCTGTAGGCTTCGGCAAACAGGTCGACGTAGTTGCCGCCTTTGTCCAGCTGCAGGCGGTCTGCGGCCACAACGGCTTTCTCAAAGTTCTGACGGTCTTTGTTTTCCGAGAGGTTGGCCAGACTGCGCAGTACGTCGCTCACCTGAACCTCGAGCGTCACGTTCATACCGCCCTTCAAGTCCAGACCGAGTCCTAACTCGTGCTCGCGGCATTCTTTGAGGGTGTAGCCCAGGAAAACTTTCTGCCCGGCTATTGAGTCCAGGTAGTGTGATTCAAGGTCCAGATTGCCCTGAGCATACTCTTTTGCTTTGTTGTTGTAATGACTTGTCACCACGTTGAACGACAAGCCAAACAGGCATGCAATCGCCAGCAGGATGGCGAAGAATCGGATTATTCCTTTGTGTTGCATTGTGTTAAGTATGTTTTGTTTTTGTTATTCGCACCCGGACGCGGTCGGAGGGGGCGGGCCTGCTTCGTCTGCGAAACAAGGGTCTTTGCCGACCGAACCTACGTCAAAAAGTTTGCAAAGATAGTTATTTTTCTCAAACAACGATATGCAAAGCGAATGCAATCCATCAAAATGTGGCAATAAATGCAAAAGAGCAGGGGCGTGGCGAGGCTTTTTCTTGTGGTCGGGAGCCGGCTGAGGAGGTGGAGGGCAGTGTGCGGGCGTCATGCCGGCAGCATCCGGACGGCCCGGTTGGCAGAGTGTGTGGGCGGCCATGGGCGAACAGTGTCGGGCAGCGTGACGTACGTGCTGTGCTGCCGGCTCCGGCGTCAGGCAGGCGTGCCAGCATTCTGGAGATAATGGAGTTGACGCACAGGCATTGTCCCGTCTGTCCTGCGCCAACAGTGCCGGACGGCGCATAAGGCGTCCGGCTCACCTTGCCCGGCAGCATCGGTCTGCGGCAGTTTTTCCCCATACCGCAGCCGGCAGCGGCCTCCGGCAACAAGCCGTACACCACGTGCTTCCTCACAGCATCGTCTGCAAGGAAGCCTTGACGGGTCAAACCGAAAAGATTTCAGCACACAGCGAGCGTCTCTGCGGGGTGGCAGTTATGTCCTGCCCGCGCAGCAAAAACACGATTCCTCTTCTGCCCGAACAGCTTTGGAGCGGGGCAGGATGCAGGGCGTGTGTGCCACTCGGCCGATTAGCGGCACTGGATGGAAGCCAGCACTTGGTCGGCAGCCTGAACACCACGCAGCCGGCTGATGATGGCGTGTGCAAAGTCGACAGACACCCCTGCACCACGGGCCGTGATGACGTTGTCGGAGCAGACCACATAGTCGTCGACATGGCTGTTGCCCAGTGCGTCTTCAAAGCCCGGGTAGCATGTAGCCTGTTTGCCTTCAAGCAGTCCAAGTCGCCCCAGCACGCTCGGTGCGGCGCAGATGGCGGCCAGCAGGCCTCCCTTTGCGTTGTGGCTGCGAAGGATCTGGCAGAGAGGTTCATGCTGCCCGAGGTTTGTCGTGCCGGGCATGCCGCCTGGGAGCAGCAGGAGTTCTGCTCCGTCATAGTCCGACTGGCCATAGAGCTCGTCAGCCACCACCGGCACCTGATGTGCTCCTACAACCTCCCTGCGGTTCATGATGCTCACTGTGCGCACTTCGATCTCTGCACGCCGCATCAGGTCGATGGGTGTCAGAGCCTCTACTTCTTCAAAACCGTCGGCGAGAAAAACGTATACCATAGTCCTGTCTGTTTATGAATGGTTCTTGTATGAAACAGTCAGGTTGCCTTCCATCGTGCGGAAAGCAACCTGACTGCTGTGTCTCAGTTGATTTTGTATTTGTAGGTGATTGTGCCGACCGCCACAGAGCTACCGGCACTGAATTGAGCCTTCCTCGCGGCTTCCTCCGCCTTCCGAATCTGTTCGAGATTGGTGATGCCGACATGGCTTTTGGCTGTGGCACTGATGACTTTTCCCTTTTCGTCGACCATAATCTCAACGACAATCGTTCCTCCTTCCTTGAAGTCATTTGAGGGTCGCGGGAAATTCCCGGTCATGGTGCGTCCTTTGAGGCTCCAGGAGTTACCTCTGCTGTCTGTTCCGTGCCCTGTCGGATTTCCCTGTCGGTTGTCACCCGTTCCTTTGCCACTGCCGTCGCCGTCTGTTTTTTCTCCGGAGCCATTGCCTCCCTGAAGACCGCCGAGGGCTCCTCCAAGTTTGTTCGCCTTTTCGCGTGCTTCCTGTTCCTGTTGGGCTTTCTTGGCTTCCTCCTCTTTCTTCTTTTCTTCCTGCAGGCGTTTCTCCTCTGCTTCCTGTCTGCGTTTTATCTCCTCTTCGTCGACCTGCACTTTTGGCCTCTTCTGTTCGACAGTGGTCTTTGTCGGCTTCTCAACTGCCGGAGCGTCGTCGGTCTCCTGTGTGAGCGTCTCCGACGGACTTGGCACGCTTGGGACGGGCTTGGCAGGCGCACTGGCCGATTCGGAAGACTCAGCCTGTTGGTTGCCCCATCCTCCGCCATCATCCGAATCGCCGAAACTGATCATGATGCCTTCTTCCTCCTTGTGGTTGGGGTAGAAGTAGATGAGCGACACCAGCAGGATGACCAACGCGCAGGCGATGACCGAACCGATGATACCATATTTTTGAGAACGCCTCATTGATTCGTCGGCTTTTGGGTCACGATGACAAGGCGCAGGTTGTTGTGTTGCGCGATGTCAAGCACACGCACTACATGCTGGTAGGCGATGTCCTGGTCTGCACTCAGGGCAATGTAACTTGTCGTGTCCTGCTGCAGGTTTTCAACCAGATAAGGCTCGAGGGCGTCCGGCTCGATGGGCTGTGGCTGTCCGTCACCCAAGGCAACGCTGTACTGCTCCATATTGTCGATTGACACACGCGCCACGACGTGCTTCGTGGTCTGCTGTGACCGACTTTGAGGCAGGTTGATCTTGATGTCGTTCGGCGACGACATCGTACTGGCCAGGATGAAGAACAACAACAGCAGGAACACCAGGTCGGTCATAGACGACATGGAAAATCCGGCATCTACTCTGATTCTGCGTTTTAGACTCATAAAAAATCCGTGTGTTTCTGACGCTCTTTTACTGAACTGCTGCCGGTTCGTTGAGCAGGTCAAGGAATTCCATGGTGCGCGACTCGAGTTTGCGCACCACGCTGTCAATACGGCTCACGAGGTAGTTGTAGGCGAAGTAGGCAATGATGCCGACAATCAGACCCGCAATCGTAGTGAGCATGGCTTGATACATGCCGCTTGAAAGGTCTTCAAGATTGACCACGCCTCCGGCCTTGGCAGCCATTGACTGAAAGGTTGAGAACATGCCGGTGACCGTACCGAGGAATCCGATCATGGGAGCTCCGCCGGAGATGGACGCAAGAATGACGAGCCCTTTTTCAAGTTTGGCAACTTCGATGTTGCCCACGTTCTCAACGGCCACACTCAGGTCGTTCATCGGCCGGCCGATACGGCTGATGCCCTTGCCGACCATGCGTGCTGACGGGGTGTCGGTTTCTTCACACAGACGTACGGCGGAGTCAATCTTGCCGTCATGGATGTAGTCGCGGATGCGGGCCATGAAGGAGTTGTCTTCCTGTGACGCACGTTTGATGGTCGTCAGACGTTCGATGAACAAATAAACCATGAACGCAAACATCAGGAACAGAATGCCGATGATGACAATACTGCCGGTGCCGCTGTTCATGATGATAGACCACAAACTTTGAGATACTTCTTCGGTTGGAGCGGTGTCTAATAACATATTGTGAAAGTTTTTTGAATAATCGGTTGAATTTCTATTGTAAACGCCGGAGGTATTGGGATATTGTGTTTTCAAGTCCCAAATACAATGCATCGCAGATCAGGGCGTGGCCGATGGAGACTTCGTCGAGCCATGCAATCTGTTGTCTGATGTAGGCAAGGTTGGTCAGGTTCAGGTCGTGTCCGGCATTGATGCCGAGTCCGACCTCGTGTGCTGCCGTGGCCGCATCGACAAAGGGGCGGACGGCTTCTGCCGGATCGGAGGCATAACGCTCAGCGTACGGACCTGTATACAGCTCTATCCGGTCGGCACCGGCACGGCGTGCGTAGGGCATCATCGACGGATCGGCGTTGACAAACACCGATACGCGTCCGGCCGACTGTTTGATCTGGCCGATGATGTCAGTAAGCAGGGAGAGATTGTCGCGCGTGTTCCAACCCGCGTTGGAAGTGATGACCCCCGGGGCGTCGGGCACGAGAGTCACCTGGTCGGGACGGACGTCAGCGATGATGTTCAGCAGACGCTCGTCAGGATAGCCCTCGATATTCAGTTCTGTTGTTATGATACGCTTGATGTCATACACGTCCTGCCGTCGGATGTGTCGCTCGTCCGGGCGTGGATGAACCGTTATTCCTTGTGCACCAAAGCGTTCTATGTCCTTAACCATCTGAAGCAAATCGGGCAGATTGCCTCCGCGTGCATTGCGTAACGTGGCGATTTTGTTCACATTGACGCTTAATCGGGTCATTGTCATGTTGTTTTTGTTGCCCACAAAGATAAACTGATTGGTTTGAATGTTCAAAACTTTGCTGATAGGGCCTTTTTGATAGGGTTAGTGTGACGGGTCATGAGCGTCTCAGACGCTGTCAGGAATTGTGTTGAAGGAGTTCTTGTGCGTTTTTGCGTGCGGCTTCGGTGACCACAGAGCCTGAGAGCATCTGCGCAATGTGGTCGACACGCTCTGCATCGTTCAGCCGTCGGATGTGCGACTCGGTGCGCTGCTCCGTATCGGTCTTGTAGACCAGATAATGCGCTCCGCCCTTGACCGCAATCTGTGGCAGGTGCGTGATGGCAAGAACCTGTATGCCTGACCCCATGCGCTGCATGATGTCGCCCATGGCATCGGCCACCTCGCCGGAAACGCCGGTGTCAATCTCGTCGAAGATGAGCGTCGGGAGTGCCTGCGAATCGGCAAGCATGGCCTTGATGCACAGCATCAGCCGGCTCACCTCACCTCCGGAGGCGACCTGTGACACATCGCGCAGTTGCTGGTTCTTGTTTGCCGCGAACAGGAAGCGAATGTCGTCCTGCCCTGTGGCCGTCGGCGATGTCGTTGGTTGAATCTGAGCCTTGAACTGAGGGTGCGGAATGCCCAACAGGCGCAGTTGCTGCTCCAGTTGCTGCTCCATCAGCGGGACAACTTCGCAACGCGTCTTTGACAGAGCTGCTGCCGCATGGTCGAGTGCAGAGCGTGACTGCTGCAGGGCTGACTCCAGCCGGCGAATATCGTCGTCAAAGCCTGAAATTTCGTTCAGCTGCTGTTCAAACTGCTGCTTCAGCAGTATCAGTTGCGTTTCGTTCTCGACATGATGCTTCTGCAGCAGGGTGTTGAGTGTGTCGAGCCGGTTTTCGACGTATTGCTGCCGTTTGGGGTCGTATTCCAACTGTTCGCTCAGACGCTCAATCTCCGACCGGATGTCATCCAGTTCGATATACACGCTGTGTAGACGTTCGCCCAGTTCGGAGGCATCGGACTGATATGACGCCACGCGGTTCAGGGCGTCAGACGACTGCTCTACGGACTCTATCGCGCCTCCCTCGTCGGCTTGCAGGGCCTGAAGCACGCTCACGAAAGCGGTCTGAATGTCTTCGACGTGCGTGAGTTGTCTCAACTCTGCTTCCAGTTCCTCAGCCTCGCCCTCCTGTAGTCCGGCGG
>JAFUXZ010000014.1 GCA_017470795.1 Paludibacteraceae bacterium | reverse complement strand
AGGAACTAAAGCCCACCAGATATATGGTACGGGCGAGATAGCCGAGTGTCATCGTCACCGCTTTGAATTTAACAACCAATATCGCGAAGAGTTTGAACAGAACGGCATGCGTTGCAGCGGCATCAACACCGACGCCGACCTTGTCGAAATCATTGAGCTGACCGGCAAGCGGTGGTATATCGGCGTACAGTTCCATCCTGAATACCGCAGCACCGTGCTTAACCCGCACCCACTCTTCATAAGCTTTGTCAAGGCGTGCATTGACTAACGGGAACACCACACCTCAAAAAACATCTGAAAGAATCAACAAAATGGATAAAAACACACTTATCGGCCTGTTGCTCATCATCGGCATCATAGTCGGATTCAGTATTATCAACAACCCGGGCAAGGAAATGGAACGCCGGCAGGCTATTCAAGACTCTATCCGAAAGGCTCAGATACTTGAACAGACTGTCGAGCAGGGCGCACAGGAAGCTGCAAACACACTCGAGGTCACGATTGACAGCATCGATCAGGAAGCTCTGCTGACCGATTCAATGCGCGCCGTGATCGAACAACGCGAACTGGCAGACAAATATGACGCATTCGTGCCGGCATCGCAGGGTACAGACGACCTGATTATGGTGGAAAACAGCAAACTCCGTCTGCAATTTGCACCGCATGGCGGATGCCTCTACGCTGCCGAGCTGAAAGACTATCGGACGCACGACAGTCTGCCGCTTATCCTCTTTGAAGGTGACGAGAGCCGCTTTGACATGCTCCTGACCACCATCAACAACCGCGTGCTGCATACGACCGACCTCTACTTCGAGCCACAGCCAGTCACTGTCGGTGAAGATTCCACACAAACACTCACACTGCGCCTGAAGACCAACACTGACGCCTGCATTGACTTTATCTACACCGTTCCTAAAGACGACTACATGATCGGCATGACCATACAAGGACACGGTCTGCAACATGTCATCAAGAACAACATCAGCAGTTTTGACATCAACTGGGATGCCAAGATACGTCAGCAGGAGAAAGGACGCAAATTCGAAGAGCGATACGCACAACTCAACTATAAATATGCCGATGACAATGGCATTGAAGAACTGAGCGAGAGTAAAAATGACGACGAGAAAGCTATCACAACCGTACAGTGGGTGGCTTTCAAAGATCAGTTCTTCTCCACTGTATTGATAGCCAAAGACGGATTCATAACAGCCGACTTTGAGAGCCGGATGGAAGCGGCACCATACATCAAGAGTTACCATGCCGGACTGGAAGCCGAGGTAGATATCTATGATGAAAAGCCTATTGAATTCAACTGGTATTTAGGTCCGAACAAATACAAGACACTCAGCGCATACAACGACCTCACCCCTGAAGGCGGCCGCGACCTCAATCTTCAGAAACTTGTTCCGCTTGGCAGCTGGTGGTACGCATGGGTCAACCGGATAGCAGTCATCCCGATTTTCAATCTGTTCAGTCGCTGGTTCAGCAGTTATGGACTGATTATCCTGCTGCTCACGCTCATCATCAAACTCGTCATATTCCCGCTTACATTCAAGTCGTACAAGTCGAGTGCAAAGATGCGCTTCCTCAAACCCGAGATAGACAAGATCAACGAAAAATATCCTCAGGAGAAGATGCAGGAGCGTCAGCAGGCCACGATGGCTTTGTATCGCAAAGCCGGAGTGAGCCCAATGAGCGGATGCCTTCCGCTGCTGCTCCAGATGCCGATTCTGATAGCCATGTTCTCGTTCTTCCCCACCTCCATCGAGTTGCGTCAGCAGAGTTTCCTCTGGGCACACGACCTGTCAACCTACGATGCCGTACTGACATGGAATGCCAACATCCCGATTATCTCATGGTTCTTCGGCAATCATATCAGCCTCTTCTGCCTTTTGATGACCATTACCAACATCGTCTACACGCACCTGAACATGCAGTCGCAGGGAGGGGCAGATCAGATGAAGGCCATGAAGTGGATGATGTACCTGATGCCGGTCTTCTTCCTTTACATCTTCAATGACTATGCAGCAGGATTGAGTTATTACTATCTCATATCGCTGCTGATTACCATCATCCAGACGATGGCCATCCGATTCTTCATTGACGACGAGAAGGTTCTGGCACAGATACACTCTAAGATGAACAAGAACGAAAAGAATACGGCAAAGAAGAGCGGATTTGCCGCCCGGCTCGAAAAGATGCAGCGTGAGCAACGTGAATATGCACGCAAGATGGCAGACGAAAGGGCAAAAAAATATGGCCGGTAACCTGTCAGACTCATTCTTGCTGACATTAAACATACAACACACGCACGCATGAGGTACACCGCACGTACGATATGCCTGACTTCCGCCACACTGCTCTTGCTTGCAGCCTGTGGCGGAAGTCATCGCGACACGAGACGCACACGCTATACAGATTTGGGTGATGTCAGATCCCTACCCGTTGAAGTAATCCGTTTTGACAGCATATTTCTCTCCGCCGATACAGCACAGACGGATGATGTCATGCTGCAGTTAGCTGAGCAGTATGCCGACTTCACGAACGTGTGGGCGTGGGAGATTCTCGGCGTTGACACCTCCGAACATGACAATCTCAACGCAATGGCCCGCTCATTACGGCTGTTCTTGAGTGACCTCGAGATTGACCGAAAGATTCAGGCGCATCAAGCAGATTTTGAGCAAATCGGCACACGGCTTGGAGACGCATACGCCCGCATGCAGAGTCTGGGCTTCGAGATCAGCGTCCCGCAAATCTATTGCTACGTTTCCGGCTTGCAGAAACAGCCATACTATTACGAACTTACAGGATTGGACAAGCCCATCATCGGCAATGGAACGTACTATGCCGTCAGTACCGACATGTATCTCGGAGCGGATGAGCCGATATATCACGAACTTGCCAACGTCAATCAGTATCAACTCAACGGCATGAACCCGGAGTACATCGCCAGCGACATCATGCTCGCCGACCTATTCATGTACTTCCCGTATGAGCCTCAACAAGACAGACTGATAGACAACATGATATACTACGGGCGTATCTATTACATACTGTCTGTACTCTTCCCCGATCTGAGCGGCAAGGACATCATCGAATATACTGCCGAACAATGGGATTGGTGCATCGAAAATGAAGCGAACATATGGGGACAGGTATTAAGCAACAAGGATCTGTTCCAGGGAGATCAGATGCTCGTCAGCAAGTACATGAGTGATGCCCCATACACAGAACCCATCAGTCGCAAGGCTCCTGGAAGGCTCGGCGCGTGGATCGGCTGGCGCATCGTAGAGCAGTACATGGAAAACAACACCGACATCAGTCTGCAACAGCTGATGCAACATCCTGTGGGTGCACAAACCCTGCTGGAACAGTCGGCCTATAAGCCTTAGCGGCATCGGAGCTCCCGAAAACGACGACGCATACAAAAGCACAGATGCCGCCTTGGCAAGAAATTTTAACCGTTGAATCAGAAACAGGTTCATTGACATGCTGCCCAATATCAATAAACTCTTCTTCAAGGACACATCGTTTGCCAGCCTGATGCGCCAACGCGTGTATGATGTACTCCTTGTTGCCAGCAAATATCAGGTGTTCACCATCGAAGAAGATGGGCGCATAGATGAGCAGATATTCAACGAATACACTGCGCTCAACCTGCGCTATCCTCCTCGCGTGACGCATGCCTATGACGAAACGGAGGCAGATCAGCTGATGCGGGAGCGTAAGTTTGACCTGATTATCTTCATGCCGGGAGGACAAAATGAAGATCCCTTCAGTTGGCCGCGGCATATAAAGCAACAGAATCCTACCCTGCCCTTGGTCGTGCTGACTCCATACAACCGGACGCTTATGGAGCGTTACGCACATGAGGATTTGTCGCACATCGACTATGTGTATAGCTGGTTAGGTAATTCAGAACTGCTCTTAGCCATTATCAAGCTTGTGGAGGACAGGATGAATGTCGATGATGACATCAAGGCTGTCGGCCTACAGACGATTCTGTTCGTCGAAGACAATGTGCGCTTCTATTCCGCCATTCTGCCAATGCTCTACAAGCATGTGTTCACGCAGAGCCGCTCGTTCATGACAGAAGCGCTCAATCCGCACGAGCAGATGCTTCGGATGCGTGGACGTCCCAAGATTCTGCTTGCCCGCAATTATGAAGAAGCAGCCCAACTATATCTGAAGTATAAGGATAACATGCTGGGAGTGATAACAGACGTTGAATTTCCGTCTCAACACACACAGGACAAAGAAGCCGGATTGCATCTGTGCGAGTTAATCCGGCAGCACGATCCCTACATTCCCATTATTGTCGAATCAACCGAGACGGTAAATGCCCTGGCTGCCGGTCAGTATGGTGCTGCCTTTATTGACAAGTCGAGCAATACGCTGCTGATGGACCTGCGCCGTTTGATCACGAGTAAGTTCGGCTTTGGTGAGTTTCTGTTTCAGAACCCGCGAACGGGCGAGCAAGAGGCTGTGGTACGAAATCTTCGCGATCTGCAGGACCAGATTTTTAACATCTCAGATGAGACGCTGTATTGGTACGTATCACACAACGACGTTTCACGTTGGCTCTACAGCAGGGCTCTCCTGCCATTAGCCGAATTCTTGGGTGCCATACAGGTAGACGGATATGAGGAGACCGACATGAAGCGCGTGAAGCAGATTATCTTCGATGCGATTTTAAGTTATCGAAAGATAAAGAACAGAGGTGTCGTAGCGCAATTCCATCGTGAACAATTTGATCAGTACAGCAACTTTGCACGTATTGGGGGCGGATCGATGGGGTCGAAGGGACGTGGGTTGGCTTTTATTGATGCGATGATTAAGCGCAACTACACGCTGGAAGATATTGAGCATGCAACGGTCACGATTCCGAAGACGGTCGTTCTTTGCACAGACATCTTTACGCAGTTCATGGAGGAAAACGAACTTTACCCGACGGCACTTTCCGATGCTCCGGATGAAGTCATCCTGTCTGCATTCCTGCATGCGCGGTTGCCGCATCAGGTGATTGGTGACCTGCGCGTACTGATTGATGCCGTATCGGGTCCAATAGCCATACGGTCCAGTTCGATGCTGGAGGACACACAGTATCAGCCTTTTGCGGGTATATACTCCACATACATGATTCCGTATGACACGCGTTCAAAGTCGCATACGCTTCTGATGCTCACCGAGGCGGTCAAGGCAGTCTATGCGAGCGTGTTTTACAACAGAGCCAAAGCCTACATGTCGGCAACGAAAAACGTTATCGACGAAGAGCGCATGGCCGTAGTGATTCAGGAGGTGGTCGGACAAGAGCGCGGGACGCACTTCTATCCGTCGTTTAGTGGTGTGACACGCTCAATCAATTACTACCCCATTGGTCAGGAACGTGCAGAAGAAGGTATCGCACAAGTGGCGTTAGGGCTGGGAAAGCACATTGTGGACGGAGGGCAGACATTGCGATTCTCACCGGCGCATCCTCAACAGGTGCTTCAAGTCAGCACGCCGGAGTACGCGCTGCGTCTGACGCAGACTACTTTTAACGCACTTGACCTGAACAACATCCAGTTCCAGCCTCAGGTAGACGATGGATTCAACCTGTTGACCCTTGACCTGAAAGCCGCAGAGGCAGACGGCGCATTGACGTACATCGCTTCAACATACGACTTTCGACAGCAACTGATGACGGACAACATCAGTGAGCCCGGGCGACGTGTACTGACTTTTGCCAACATCCTCAAGCATGATGTGTTCCCATTGCCGCGAATTTTGAGTGAACTGCTGGCTATCTCGACAGATGAGATGGCGGCTCCGGTCGAGATTGAGTTTGCCGTAAACCTCGACTATTCGTCCAAGCGTCAGCATACGTTCTATGTGCTTCAGATTCGTCCGATAGTAGACCCCAAGAGCGAACAGCTTGCACAGGTTGACACAAGCAATACGGAGCACGCACTTATCACGTCAGACAACGCCCTCGGTCACGGCGTTGTGGACAACATTCAGGACATCATCTTCGTGCGTCCGGAAGCTTTTGATGCTTCAAAGACAGAGCTGATGCGCGAGCAGGTGGCACAACTCAATGCGCAACTGGTTGCTCTGCGGCGTCCATATCTGCTCATCGGGCCTGGACGTTGGGGTTCGAGCGATCCGTGGCTTGGCATACCTGTGAAGTGGCCTGATATTTCGGGTGCACGCATCATTGTCGAGTCCGGACTTGACCGCTATCGCATCGAACCCAGTCAGGGGACTCACTTTTTTCAGAATCTGACCAGTTTTGGAGTAGCCTATCTTACTGTCAATCCTTATTGCAAGCAAGGAAGTGTTGACTACGACCGCCTGAATGGTTTTGCTGTAGAACATGAGACTCCGTACATCCGGCATGTACGCACAGACCACCCCATCATTGCCCATATTGACGGCCGTTCAGGACGCGCTGTCATCTCGATGCAGCCGTAAGATTCTCCTGCAGGCATTCCTGCAGGGAAAACCTCCATACATACGCATTGAACCGTCTGCTCCCACAGGCTTTATCTGATGTCAGCCTGCAGTTTCTGTGTCTGTGAGAGGGTCAGTTTTCGCCAAGTGCATTGAGCGATATTTCCATCCAGTCAGACATCTCAGCCTGTAAGCGCAGGCTCTCGTTCAGTTCGTTCCGGCCGTTCTCAGTAATACGGATTCGGTCGGTCCCTTCGGTTTCTATCAGGTCCTGACTTTGCAAAAGGTCCAGCCATTCGCGGTCTTGAAGATAATGCCGTTCGTCCTGAGTGCATATTCTTACAAGATAATCAATGCATTCTCCTGTTGAATGAGTCTGCCCGTCGTTCAGCAGCTGGAGCAGTGGGAGGTGTATTTTCTCACAGAATTGTTTCATGGTAAAAATAAAGAAGTCTCCCATCCGAATGGGATTGGGAGACATTTCACAATGTAAGATGTGAGGATTGAATGATTTATTGATGTTTTAATTCTTTATTCGGCCTTTTTCTCTGCTTTTTTGCGCACGGTCTTTTTTGCTTTCGGAGCCTCATCGAACGGTTAGTCCACCGGAGTCTTCTGTGAAATCTCGCCTGCCAGATCCGGGT
>JAFUXZ010000013.1 GCA_017470795.1 Paludibacteraceae bacterium | reverse complement strand
GCATAATTCATATCCTTATCGTTTTGTTTGTTTTTCACATGTCTGTGTTTATGTTGCCGATGCCTGAACGGCCTGAACGCTGCGTCTTCACGGTCCGACACGGCATCCGGCCGGCTATTGCCTCCGGAAAGGGCTGACCGTCTCGCCGAGCAGGGCGCTGCAGGTGAAGAAACTGGTCATCGAAACGCCCAAGATGCCGTGCAGATTGAGGTTTTGACCGGTGAGAAGCAAATTTTGTGCCGAAGTCTTGGGGGTAAGCAAGGTGAACATGAGGTTGTCGAAGGCTTTACGGATGCCGTATGCGGCCCCTTCGGCTGTGCCTGTGTAGTCACGATAGGTCAAGGGGGTGCTGGTGTATGTGCGCTCGATGCTCTCCGGCAGACCGGGAAGCAGGCGCGATGCCAGGCCGATGCACTGGTCGGTCAGGCCCTGCTTGAAGCGTAGGTAGTCCTCACCCCGGCGCATCACGGACGTCTCCTGCCATGCCTGCACCTCCGCCCAGCTTATCGGAGCAAGCAGGTCGATGTTGGAGGCATATCCGTCGGAGCCGGCCTGATAGGTAATCAGCACGCCGTCAACAGGCTGTCCGGGCTGCCGGTCGGCAAGGTGCCACAGGTCGTCCGTACGGTAGACATACTGGTTGCGGTTCAGCATGGGGATGGTCTTCGGCTTGAGCACGCAACTGACGGTGAACATGCCGAAGGTGTTCTGCAGGCGGCTGATTCGGTTACGGTATACGCGCCGCATCAGCCGGCTGTCTTCCATCAGGCGCATCGTCGCAGCCGGATGAATATCGCTGACGAACCAACGCGCCTCGATTTCTTCTCCACTCCGCAGCACGACACGCGTGAGCCGCTCGTCATCTTCGCGAAAAGCTGTCGCCTCCGCCTGTGTGCGAATCTCACCGCCGGCATGCCTGACGTTCTCCGCCAGCCGGTCGACGAGCTGCTGACCGCCGCCCACAAGCCGCCACGCACTCTGGATGTACGAGCTGTTGATCTGTGCAAAGATGTACAGGGGGAGAGCCGGATGGAGCTCCATCTTGAGCGACGTGCCGCTGAGGACCTGACGAAGCACCGGGTCGCTGACGGTCTCGTTCAGATAGGCAAGTGCACTGCGGGCAAAGAGGCTCTGTCCGTACACATCGTCAGCACTGCGGGCGTCAAAGCTCCGCTCGATACCTTCACCGACACGCTGAAGAAAACCGGCGTAGTCGTGCAAGGCCTGACGCTGATGTGGAAAGTCCTGTGCGAGCCGCTCTGCAAACGCCCCGAAGCCATTGGCGTAGTAATATGACCTGTCGCCAAGCCTCACCTCGTCAAACGCGTCCGTGTCCATCTGCTTCCAGGGCAGCCGGAGCAAATCGAAGTAGTCGAAGATGCGGTAGAGCGGCTGCCCCTCAGACAGTCCGCCGACATAGTGGAAGCCGGTGTCAAGCGTCATGCCATGCCGCTGATAAGACTGCAGGCAGCCGCCTATCCGGCGCTCTTTCTCCAACACGCAGACCTTCATGCCGCGACGGGCAAGGATGTAGGCACACTGTAGTCCGCCAAGTCCGGAGCCGATGATCACTACGTCGTACATATCCTGTTCGTATATTGGTGAGGTGAAAAATTACTCAGTCACGCGTGACAGTCAGATAGTTGCCGCTCACGCGTGTCCGATAGGGGCGCAGGTTCTCCGTGCCTATCCGGCGTGTCGGGTTGCCGATGCCGCTGCTCAGGTCATAGCGCTCGCCGCATGACGCGCAGGTGGCGAACATGGCGTCTTCAACCGTCACGCATACCGTGCGCTTGGCCTCTTTGGGGCAGGCCATGTCAAAGGCATGAAACTCGCCTGCGAGCGTGTGCACCAGCAGCAGGCCGCCATACCCCAGCCGCCACGTGACGGGTCTTGCCGCACTGTTTTCGAGCGTGAAAGTGAGATAGCTGCCCGGAGCGTTATAGAAGGTGAAATAGTCTGAATCGAGCATGATGTTGAGATTCAGGTAGACTGACGTGTCGGGAATGCTCGACACGTAGTTGTCATTGCAGGCGCACAGAGTCGCCAGCACGAGCGCGGTTATGAGCCTGCGGCTTCTCATCAGTTGCCGCAGGCATCAATCTGAACCTGAAATATCAGTGTGGAGTAAGGGGGGATGTAGTTGGCATAGCCGGCGGCTCCCGAGCCGTCTTCGCCATAGCCGAGATACCACGGGATGAAGAACACATATTCGGCCTTGGTCTTCATCTTGGCCAGTCCTTCACTCATGCCGTCGACGAGCGTGGAGAGGTAGAACTGGGAGGATGTCACAGAGGTGGAGTCGAAGACGTTGCCCGTGATGAGCGATCCCTTGTAGAAGGCGTAGACGTAGCTCTCGGGGTTGGCCTGTGGTGCAACACCGTCGTACAGGACGTAGTATTGCAGGCCCGATTCTGTCTCATGGAAGCAGCTGGCGTCATAGGTGCCGGCCGGATTGTTGGCCTCAAACCAGGCCTTTCCTTTGTCGGCTCTGTTGTGCTCAAGCCATTGTACGTTGAGCGTGCGCCAGTCGACTGCTTCGTCTTTCTTGCAGCCGACCATGACGGTCAGGATCATGATTAACGCAAGCCCTATTCTGTGTTCTTTCATTTTCACGCTTTTTCAATGCTGTTTGTGCAGCAAAATTACAATAAAAAGCGGAACATCGAAAAGGGCTGTCCGAAAAGATTCAGGCAGGACAACGCGTCCTGCCTGAATGTGTCTGACGGCGGATGTCTGCCTGCCGCCTGATGTAGTGTGTGAGAGCTTAGCTGAAGAAGCTTCCGCCGTTGATGTCGATGTTCGTACCGGTGAGATAGTCGGAGTCGTCTGATGCGAGGAAGCATACCAGATCGGCCACATCGCCGGCATCGCCTTCGCGGCGCAGCGGATATCCCTGACGCATGCGCTCACGGTTTTCGGGCGTGTTGAAGCGATCGTGGAAGGAGGTGGCAATCGTGCCGGGGGCTACGGCGTTGACGCGGATGCCGTCCGGACCGAGTTCTTTGGCCATTGCGCGTGTGAACACGGCCACAGCGCCCTTTGCGGTGGCATACATCGATGCGCCGGCACCGCCGCCATCGCGTGCTGCGAGTGATGAGAAGTTGATGATGGCCGAACCTTTGGGCATGTGCGGCACAACCTCGCGGGTCATCAGCCAGCAGCTCTTCATGTTGACGTCCATCAGGAAGTTGTACCAAGCCTCATCCTGCTCGGTGATTTTCTTACGGCCTACCAGTCCGCCGACAACATTGACCAGCACGTGAATCTCGTTGCCGAAGTGTGCCGTAGCCTCTTCCACGAGGCGTTTGACGTCGGCTGCCTTGGTCATGTCGCCTTGTATCATCATGGACTCGCTGCCCAGGTCGGCAATCATGCGGCAGGTCTCAACGGCGTCCTGCTCGTTGTCGAAGTAGTTGACTACAACTTTGGCTCCTTCGGAGGCGAGACGGAGCGATACGGCGCGACCCAGGTCGCGTGCGCCACCGGTGACGATGGCTACTTTGTTCTGGAGTTTCATTCTTTTGGTTGTTTGTATGTTTGACTTATGCTTTATCTTGAGTGTCATGTCCGATATGGCGGGCAAAGAGGAAGATGCTTCCTACCGAGAGGGGCACGAGGCTGGCCAGGATGACGAAGAACCACAGCCAGTTGCCGCCTTGCGTGATTTGCGGTACGACGAGCATCATGATGATCGTACCCAGCACGGCAGCCACACCGCCCAGTCCGGCCAGTGAGCCGACGGTCTTGCCGGTCTGCATGTCAGATGCAAGCGTCTGGATGTTGGTCATCGTAAACTGGTATCCGCCCAGCACCACGGCCATCAGTATGACGGCTACCCATGCCGACGAGGTCATCGCGGCTCCGATCATGCTCGGGATGATGATCAGTGCTCCGAGCACGATGGCGGCTTTGCGGGCATAGTTGACCGTACGTCCGAGCTTCATCAGCCAGCCTGAGAACCATCCGCCCAGCACGCTGCCGATGGCGGCTCCGACGTAGGGGACCCACGCCGTCATGGCGATTTCCTTGATATCGAGATTGTGGGCTTCCATCAGGTATATGGGCAGCCATGTGACGAACATCCACCAGATGGGGTCGAGGAAGAACCGACCGAGTATGACGGCGTAGTTCTTGCGTTCGCTCAGCAGTTGCTCCCAGGTTTTGGGCTGCTCATCGACGATCTTGGCTTCGGGCTGTCCGCTGAGGATGTAGTCACGCTCTTCGTCGGTAATCCACGGGTGTTCTTTGGGCGACTTCTTGTTGATGATCAGCCATGGGATGACCCAGATGATGCCCAGTGAGCCTACCACCACGAAGGTCCAGCGCCAGCCAAAGGCCAGGAAGATCAGCGGGATGATGATCGGGGCGAGGATGGATCCCATGGAGGCTGCAGCTCCGAAGATGCCTTGGGCTAAGGCGCGCTCTTTTTGTGGGAACCACTCTGCGTTCGATTTTGTGGTGCCCGGCCAGGGGCCTGCTTCGCCCAGTCCGAGGGCCATGCGGAAGCCGGTCAGTGATTTGAGCCCACAGGAGGTGGAGGCCAGTGCGTCGGCAGCGCCCCACAGCAGGGCGGAGACGGTGAAGCCCTTGCGGGTGCCGATTTTGTCGTACATCTTGCCGGAGAAGAGCTGGCTGATGCCGTAGGCTATCATGAAGCACATCGTAATCAGGGCCAGCAGTTCTTTGCCTTGCTGTTGCTGCTGTTCATCGGTGAGTGTCTCATCGATGAGGTTCAGGTCGCGTGCGATACCGCCTTTCTCGGTCTGTATCTCAACGGTTCCGTCGGCGAGAGTCACCTCGTGTTTCTGGTTGGCCATCCACATGTAGTTGAGCGTGCCGCGGTCCAGATAGTTGATGATGGTCACAAGGGCTATCAGTCCCAGTATGATCCATCGAAGTCCTTTTATCTTCATACAGTCGGGCTTGGGGTTAGGGTTATGTTTTTCCGTTGCTGTGTGCTGTGTTCCTGCGTATGCTTACTGAGCGTTCAGGAAGTCGGCACGCATGGGTGAGAAAGTGTCTATCAGGATGCCGGCCTCGAGGCACACGCAGCCGTGCATTTCGTCCGGGGCAACATAGTAGGAGTCGCCGGCGGTGAGGATGCGCTTGTCGCCCTCGATGTTGAGTTCGAACTTGCCGCTCACGACGTAGGTGGCCTGTGAGTGATAGTGTTGATGCTGTGTGCCTACGGCACCGGTTTCAAACACGACCTTAACGAGCATCAGCTGTCCGTCGTATGCCATCACCTGACGGCGGATTCCGGGTGCGGGAACTTCCCACTTGGTCTCGCTCTCGAGCATGTAGCGCTTGCTTTGTGTCTTCATAAATGTATGATTTATTTGATTAACGAATAGTTTCCTTTCCATTTGACGGTGCGGTTGCCGATCTTGAGCTTGTGCTGCTTGCCGGCGTCGAATCCGCGGTTGACCACCACGAAGAGCATTGTCGCTTTGCGGAGTCTGATTTCTACGGCTGTGTAGTCGGCATCGTCGTAGACGACGTCCACGTGTTCTACCTGCGGGTCAGCGTCGCGTGTGAGTTCGAGCTGCAGGTCATACAGCCCGTGCGGTTCGATGACGCTTGCGAAGGTGTGGCGTGCCTTGCCGGTCTGGCGGAAGATTACTGCGGGCTCGGAGCGGAGGTTGCGGTTGGGGTCATGTGCTCCGATACGCGTCATCAGTGCGGACGCGCCGTTGTCGAGGGTTGTCGTGACGGAGTAGACGCGGTCGTCGAGCAGCCACGTGAACGATGCGTTGTCGGTCGACAGGGGAGTCTGACTCTCGAGCCACAGGTGCTCGTAGCCGTAGTTGTTGCCTGCAGGCACGAGTCTGTGCGCATCACGCCGGCAATCGAAACTGCTGTTGATCAGGTGTCCCGAATAGTGGAAGGGCAGGTCGTAGACATGCGCCTCGGGAGCCTCAGCGGTTAGAATATCGATTGCGAAGGGGAACTCCATGAGCGAGTCGCTGATGTATGCGAGCGTGCGTCTCATCAGGATTTTCTGATCTGCATAGGCAGTGGTGTCGGTTGCCGAGACGACCTGCATCGGGGTGTGCTGAAGCTCGGCGTAGTTGATGACCGGACTGTACAGCGACGAGGTGTTGTAGTCGGCTTTGTAGTGTGAGGTCTGGTCTACCACGAGTGTGTTGTGGGCTACCGTCTGCATGGCGTACGAGTCGTTCTCTTCGGTGTAGCGTCCGCCCGATTTGGATTCGATATTCAGGAAGCGGGCAGCGCCGTAATCCGTCAGGATTTCGTGGCCATTGTCGTAGTAGGTGATGGTGAGTTTGTCGTAGTGGCCGTGTGACAGTCCGTGACTGGTGGCTTTCATCAGCAGCAGGTCGTTGTTGTCGCCCCGCATCAGGGCCACCCCGCCCTTTGAGCCGTCGGCTCCGTCGCGCAGGAGCGTGGAGTGGTAGGTGAAGGGCTGCGCCTTGCCTTCGGCCAGTGCGTGTGCAGTGGCGATGCCGGCAGCCGAGAGGCTGAAGTTGCCCTGCCGGGAGGCGATGTCAAGCAGGTGAGGGTCACGTCCGGCCCAGTAGGCGATGTCGAGCGCGGCCACGATTTCCTGTGTCTGATAGGTCTTGAGCAGGGCGTCGTTCATCATCAGGATCTGCCCGTTGTAGGCTTCCTGCAGCAGTGTATTCATGGCTTTGAACAGGATGCTGTCGCGCCGCTCGAACACATGCAGCTCGGGCTGATTCATCTCCACGGCCTGTGCAAAGAGCATGAACGGCCAGATGGCGTAGCGCAGGTAGTAGGCCCCTTCGGTGAAGTAGCCGTCGGGCGAGAAGAGTTCGTCCAGCTGCCGCAGGTAGCCGCCCGTGCCGTCTGTCTTCGAGCCGTACAGGGCGTGGCTGACGAGCGTGTCGTTGCCCATCACGTAGCCTATCATGCCCACGGCGCACGTAGCCCATGTGGCGTGGTTGTGCATCATGTTGAACACCTGGTTGTTCTTGCGGATCTCGGGCGTCCCATTCTCCACGAAGTCGGCCACGCGCAGGAACAGGTCGCGCTCAACGAACGCACGGTCAGCGG
>JAFUXZ010000128.1 GCA_017470795.1 Paludibacteraceae bacterium | reverse complement strand
TCACATTACTCTCAAGATACTCGCGAAGAGCAGCATCATCAAACAGTTTTGGAGCGGTTTCAGCCGGCTGCTCTACCGACACGGGCGATGCTGCTGCCTCTTCCGCCTGCGGCTCCACCGCCTCGTCAGCCTGCTTCTCAACATCAGCCTCGGGCAGCATTGTCAGGGCGCTGTCCTCATTGGCAGCATTGACAGGACGACGGACCATCTGTGTTCCCTTTTTGTCATTCGATGGAGAGTAAAGCATATAGGCCACACACACACCGAAGAAGAATCCGGCCAAAAGGCCGATTAAAGCATACATCCACTTGCGCTTGCCGGATACAACAAGCGTCATATGATTCGGATGAACAGCCGAGATGCCCAGACTGTCCGGTTCATATCCTGGGATAGGTGACTCTGTCAGCTGTTCCCGACTCCACATCGTGAACTCATTTCCCGCTATGACAAACCGATACTGATCAGCCTGCTTCTCAAGCGAAACGCGTATCGGAAGGCTCACTGCATTCAAATCGAGAGTCCGCGCCACATCACTATAGCCGTCAGCATGCACGTGCACCTTCACTGCCGAGAGTTCTGACTCTTGCAAACATACCGACTCCATATTTTTCGTGTCCACACGCTTTCCGTTTATGATGACGCTATACGAGTCTATCTGCTTATGCTGATCGTCTGACACGACGAAGTCCGTCGCCGAGAGTTCACGCGACGCGGACTCTTCCTTGAGACCTGCAGCCTGCATCCCGTCTGCCGTGACCTGCATCATGACCTCTATCGTCTCCGCGCCTTCCTTAACCCACTTAATCTGCACGTTCGCATCCTTGGGCACCGCTATTGGCTGAACAAAAGGCCGTCCCTCGACAGTGGCCTGATAGCCCGTCGCATCTGCCGGAGGAGGAAGGAGGATGTATCGCTCGTTCAGTTTCCTGTTCGTAAGGTCTTCGATGTGCATGTTGCCCAAGGCATTAACTTCGATTTGCTCGCGTCTGTCGAGCAGGAAGATACAGCGATAGTTCTTATAGTAAGTCTGATAAAGGCGACCGCCCAGTAAGGCATGAAGCTGCTCATCGCTATTGTACTGACGCAATCCCAAAGCATTCCCTGTCGATGGCATATAGCGCATGACGAGCTTCTTCTGCGGATAGTCGCGCGAAACCAACACGTCCAACGATTTGACATCATTCTCAATCAGTGCCTTCTTGATCCCTGTGATTACGGATGCTGTCTGTGCTGCATCTATATCTGTTTTTCGAGGGATGAAAAGATTGACGGTTGATATGCGCTCATCGGTTCGATGCAAGAAAGTGAATAGGCATCCTGACTGATCGAATGAAAAGAACGTCAGGACGTTTTGTGGTGTGATATGATCAAACAGCACCATGTATTCGACAGCATTACGAAGCATTGCATTCCCCTCTTCGCCCGACTTCAAACGTTCTAATGCGGTCTGGTTGTTTTCTATTGTCTGGATGTTATAGACCAGTTTACTCATCTCTGTTGGCTCTATATGGTGATATAAACTTGATTTGATTCAATCTTACGTTAGCGGACAAAGGTAATTAAATCTCGTTGGTTGTCAAAACAGGGCATAACAATCACAATCTGTTCTGTCTGTATCAGGAGCAGAGAGTTGAGAAGCTTTGTGTCTGCCCTCTTATCCTGCCCCTTCGCTGCGCAGGCCGTCATCGGTTTATGATTGTCCCGCCCTGCCGGCTATGGGCCTGCCATGTCATTGGTCGCGCTGTGTCACGTAGTCAAGCAGCAGCAGCAGCGATTGTTTTGCTTCCGACTCGGGGAG
>JAFUXZ010000012.1 GCA_017470795.1 Paludibacteraceae bacterium | reverse complement strand
GATGTGTATCGTCAGGTCGACTTTTCCCCGTATGATGCGCCGTGCTATCAGGTTCCGGATTTCTATCTCATGCATGCGATAGGGGGCGGCAACACGCATGTTGAGGTCTAATTGCTTCGAGTTGAGCGATCGTATCTCGACGATGATTTTTTTGTCTGTATACAGTTGTTCGGCTTTACCATAGCCGGTCATAGATTTGAGCATAATGAATGAGTGTGGTAATCGTTATGATTCAAAATCAGCATTCCGAAGTATTCCGGCCTGTGAAAGTCGGGAGACGGCGTGTGTATGGGCCGCCAACTCAGATAGTGTGGGTTCGCTGTCTCGTCGGCACATTTGTAGAAGTTGCAGAGCATCCGCTCCGGCATAAATCCTTGCGGGCATCCCATCAGGTCAAACGGAATCCCCACGGTAAGACTCCAGTGCTGAATGCCGGGAATCTCGTCGAACGTCTGTCTGGGGGTGGAGGCGTGACGGAAGATGCGCTTCATCTGCACATCGTCAAAATGACGCACGTCGGTATCGCGTCCGCTCCGGCTGCTTGCCAGTGCAGTGCCGATGCAGTTGAATTCAAAGTTGCGATAGGTCTGCTCACCCTCTTGCCGGCAGAAGAACTCAACGGCCGAATCCTTCCACACGGGTTCGTTGTCGTTGATGCAGGTGGCTTTCAGTCCTTCACCCTCTACCTCAAAACGGATATACAGCGATGTCCCGTCGTGAGCCACTTGGGCTTTGACTTTCGGACAGTATCCATAGGTCTCCGGCCAGTTGACGCATTGGACAGACAGGGCGGCTCCCCGTTCCTGAAGCAGTTGCTCGATTTGCTGTTCACGGACATCATGCGGCAAGGCGATGCGTGGCACGAGCAACTGATCCGATATTGTGTTCATGTTTGTGTGCATTAAGATTTGATGCAAAGTTACGTATTATTTCTTTGCTCTCAAAGGATGTTTGCAGCATGCGCCGGCCTGTCCTCAGACCTGTTTCCGTGTGTGGATTTCGGGCTTTGGCGGCAGGCCGGTTTGTGAAAATCTGCACCATAATGTATATGGTGAGCCGATAGCTTTGGAGAGTGTATGAAAAAAGCGTTTCTGTCCGGTGAAGCGATTCGTGTGCCTTGCGCCGACGGCTGAATCAGCCCGCAAACGCGGAGGGTCACTGTCGCCCGCAGGGATGTGGAGCCGTAAGCGTTGATGCGGTCGGACACTATGGGCTTCAGCGCGGCGTATCGAATCCGCTGTCGTGATGCCGTTGGCAACCAATCGGCCTGAATGCTGCTCCGCGACCTGCTCTGTCGGCTGTGCAGACCACAAAGTTGCCGGTTGTCCGAGAACAGAGGGCTTTGTGCACAAGGATGTCTTTATGGCAGACTTCTACGGGTGCGAGGTGCATGATGCACCGCACTGACGCCACATTGCGGCTTTAGGGAAATGTCGTACCTTTGCCGCAGCGCGATGTGACGCAGCAACGCATGGCGGCCAATGCTTTGTCAGAAAGGCTGGCGGTCTGTTGTGAGGATTCAGAATGTGTGTCTTTTCTCATCGCGTTCTAACAGAAGAACAATACATGCCACTGACTTTTCAACTCCAGCATACAGACCGGCAGGGACGCGCCCGTGCCGGCCTTATCCAAACCGACCACGGACAGATAGAAACACCGATATTCATGCCGGTTGGGACATGTGCATCCGTCAAGGCGGTCCATTTTGATGAATTGCGCAACGACATCCATGCACAGATTATTCTTGGCAACACCTACCATCTCTACCTGCGCCCGGGGCTTGAAGTGCTCCGTGAAGCTGGCGGTCTGCACCGCTTCAACGGTTGGGACCGGCCGATACTGACCGACTCCGGGGGCTTTCAGGTCTTCTCACTTGCCGGCACGCGCAAGATGCGTGAGGACGGTGTGACTTTTCAGAGCCATATCGACGGGAGCCGTCATTTATTCACGCCTGAGCGCGTGATTGACATTCAGCGTGTGATAGGGGCTGACATCATGATGGCTTTTGATGAGTGTACCCCCGGAACAGCAGACCGTACCTATGCACAGCAATCCATGCAACGGACGCACCGGTGGCTCACGCGCTGCATCCGACAGTATCAGTCCACCAGTCCGCTCTATGGCCATCATCAGGCCCTTTTCCCCATCGTGCAGGGATGCGTCTATCCTGACCTGCGACGTGAGGCAGCACGCTTCGTTGCCGACCAGGGGGCTGAAGGCAATGCGATAGGAGGACTGGCAGTGGGTGAGCCGACGGAAAAGATGTATGAGATGATTGACATCGTCAATGACATTCTGCCGTCCGACCGTCCCCGCTATCTCATGGGGGTTGGAACTCCGCAAAATCTGTTGGAGAGTATCGACCGCGGGGTTGACATGTTCGATTGCGTCATGCCGACACGCAACGGACGTAACGGGATGATATTCACATCTGAAGGCGTCATGAACATGCGCAACCAGAAGTGGGAGCACGATTTCAGTCCTCTGGATCCGAACGGCACGAGTTTTGTTGATCATCAGTACAGCCGTGCCTACGTACGTCATCTGTTCCACAGCAAAGAACTGCTTGGCATGCAGATAGCCTCCATACACAATCTGGCCTTCTATCTGTGGCTCGTCGGACAGGCACGGCAGCATATCATAGACGGCGATTTTACATCGTGGAAGCGCGACATGGTTGAGCGGGTCGCCCGACGCCTGTAGGCAGACCGTCAGGAGCCATGTAGAAAAGAATTACTACCTTTGCGAGCCTTACTCACAACTTCGGTAATGAAGTTTCTCGGACAGACATACAGCAGCTTCGGCGATATAGACATGAATCCATTCAAACGATTGGACCGCTATATCATACGCAAGTTTCTGGGGACATACTTCCTGTCTATCGTGCTGATATTGAGCATAGCCGTAGTGTTCGACCTGACGGAGAAAATGGATGACTTCTATGAGTCAAACGCTCCGCTAAAGGCCATCATATTCGATTACTACTTCAACTTCATTCCGTACTACATGAACATGTTCAGTGCATTGTTCGTGTTCATATCAGTAATTTTCTTCACCTCCAAAATAGCAGGCAACAGCGAGATTATAGCAATGCTGGCCAGCGGAATCAGCTTCAGACGCATCATGTGGCCATATTTCGTCTCTGCAACGCTGATATTCGGCATCTCCTTCGTACTTGGAGGGTATGTGATTCCAAAGTCAACGGCTAAGATGCTGGAGTTTGAAAACGTATATATCAAGAAATTCAAGCTCGAGCAGGCATCCGACTTGCAGATGGAGGTTGAGCCGGGTGTAATCATGGGTATCGAAAACTATAACCGGCGCTCCAATCGCGGCTACCGCTTCTTCCTTGAGAAGTATGAGAACAAGACTTTGGTCTCGCGGATGCTTGCAGACCGGATTTACTACGATACCACACAGGTGCATCGCTGGGTGGTGGAAGATTACCTGGTGCGTAACTTCGACGGCATGCGTGAGAGTATCACTGTCGGAAGTCGGATTGATACGACGATAAATGTGGAGCCTGAAGAATTTTTTATCACCTCGCAGGAAAGTGCGCAGATGACCAATACCGAGTTGCGGACATATCTGCGTAAACAAAGCGAACGAGGAGTAGGCAACATCCAAGCCTTTGAGACCGAATTGCACAAACGTTATGCCGCCCCCCTTGCCGCTTTCATAATGACACTGATTGGTGTCTCACTCAGCTCACGCAAAGTACGTGGTGGGATGGGGCTGAACCTTGGCGTCGGTATCGGGTTGAGCGCAGTATACATCCTGTTCTCCACCATATCAAGTTCTTTTGCTGTCAGTGGGGCGATGACCCCCTTCATGGCTGTCTGGCTACCCAACTTTATCTTCTTCGCCATCGGCGCATTCCTGTACACACGGACACCCAAATGAGGTAAGCCCGGCGGCTTTTACCCGACATCTCCTTTTGCTGTTGCATTATCTGCCCTCTACGGCTCCGTCTGTAGGCAGAACTGTTCGTACGACATGAGCACACGGCGCACATAAGCGGCTGTCTGCCGGCCGTTGAATGACCCATACTTACATGCGGAATCCCGGTTGTAGCGGCTGTCGTTAAGCCGTAGCAGGTAGGCTTCCACGCATTCAAACCAGTGGTGCGGATGCTGCCCGCACGCACGAGCCAGATGCATCGCGTCGAGAATATGAGCCGGTCCGGCGTTATATGAAGCAAGGACGAACGGAATCTGTTCTTCGGAATCTTCTATCTCACGAAAAACCATCTTCAAATGTTTAATCAACTGTACCCCGGCCGATATGTTGGCGGCCGGATCTTCAATGTTATCTTCCGTCAGACCAAAACGCTCCGCGGTTGTCGGCACCAATTGCATCAGTCCACGTGCGCCGAAGGGTGATGTCAAGTCTGTTTTGAACCGGGATTCTTGGTAGCAGACAGCAGCAAGGAGACGCCAGTCCCACTGAATCTCTCTCGCGTAACGCCTGAACAGTGAGTCGTATGGAGATATGTGTCTTTGGGGAGCGTGCGTACG
>JAFUXZ010000127.1 GCA_017470795.1 Paludibacteraceae bacterium | reverse complement strand
ATGAAAAACATATATACTTGCAGGTCATTTTGAAACGGCAGACAACGAAGATCAAGACCATGTACTACGCCCACTTCATACGCATGCACTGGAAGGAGTATCTGAAAGCCGTGCTGGGACATGCTTTGGGATACATCGGGATGCTGATAACACTCTTTGGATCGCTGGCAGCCATCGTTCCGCACACATCGGCCTTCGGCGAAGGGATGCACCGGCTGATCACGTACATCATCTACACTCCCGCCGCACTTGCGCTCGTCGTCATCCTCATCCTGCTGACAGCCGCGCTGATATGCTTGCCGAAGACGCGCATCGTGTACAAAGACCACAGTACCGACATCCGCATCATCATCGAACAGGCCGACATCATGCGCCAGACAGGTCTGAAGGTCATACACTGTGTCGACACCTTTGACATGTCGAAACGCATCATCTCACCCGAATCGCTTCACGGGGCGTTCATCCGACATGCCACACAGAACACTGCCGACCTTGAACTGCAGATGGCCCAGTACCTGACGCGCAACGGCGTGCTGCCAGGCAGTACGGACGACACACTGCCCGGACGCAAGATACGCTATCCGCTCGGAACCGTCATCCCGGTCGACATTGCAGGAGAGCAATACTGCCTCGCGGCATTCACCCACCTGCAGAGTAACGGGAGTATCGCAATCACAAAGCAGGAATACATCGATTTTCTAAAAACGCTGTGGCACAACCTGGCTCTGCCAACCATCAGACAGGAGACGATTAACGTAGCCGTGATGGGCAACCGCTTTGTCGACCTGCCGGCGCAGTTCTCCACAGAGCAGAAAATCGACCTGATGCTGCAGACGTTCTTCCTGGTAGCCCGCGAGCGGGCCTGCTGCCGGACACTGCGCATCTGCGTGCATCCCAACAATGTGGACGAGGTCGACTTTACCAACTACGCCACCATAGCCGAACATCTGGCCAAACGGCCTGTTATCTGAATGAAAGACGAGACCGCTTACCGCTATTTTGCATTCATCAGCTTTCAGCATGCTGATGCACGCGAGGCACTCCGGCTACAGCGCTCCATCGAAACCTACAACCTGCCGGCCGTATTGCTGCGCGGAGCCAAGAACCTGCCACGCCGCATCCGCCCCACCTACTGCTACCTGAACGACATGCATCACACGGAGGAGATGATGGACACACTCCGTGAGAGCATGCAACAGTCGCGCTACCTGATAGTGGTCTGCTCACCCAATGCGGCACGGTCGAGCTACATCAACTCCGGCATCGACTACTTCATCTCACTCGGCAGGCGTGACAAGATTATCCCCGTAATCGTCAGCGGCGCCCCCTATAGCAACGACGAGCACGAATGCTTCCCCGAGGCTCTGCGACGTAACTTCCCGAAGCACGCCGACCCCATGCAGGACCACTCCATACTCGGCATCAATCTCAACGAGGCAGGGGTAAAGGGTGGCAGGCGCAAAAGCCGGCAGCGCGCGCGGCTGATGATTGTGGCGCGGATGCTCGAACTTGACTTTGACCACCTGTGGCTCCGCGAGCGTCAGCGCCGACGGAAGCGCATGCTCCTCGCAACATTGGCCTCACTGCTGATAATTGCAGGACTGGTGACCACATGGCACTTCAGCCGCTCGACCACCATCGGCATCAGCATCGACACCTCACAGGCCGACGTTGCACACCTGCCCCCGCTTCATGATGCCCTGCTCACGATTGACCTGCCCAACGAGCAGAAGACTGTAGGCATCGCCCAGCTGAACGACACCGTCAGGCTGCACAACATCCCGATGCGGTTCGTTGACAAACCCGTCAGGCTGCATCTGGAATGCGCCGACTGCCTGCCGCTCGACACCACACTCACCCTCCACAAGCACCTCACCCTGCCCCTGCGGCGCGACCCGGACATCTACGGACACGTGCACATACGCCTGATTGGCAACACCGCAGGGCTGTCAGACATCCGTATTGACGGCACGCCGGCTGACGTCCGTCCTGACGGCATGATTGATTTTCAAATCCCGCTTGCCGACCAGCACACCGCCTACCCGATTACTGCCAACAGACCCCTCGACTCCGACAGCATCTACATGCCCTGCGGAGTGGACGATGTCATCCTTATACTGCCATAAGCCATCATGAACAGACTTCATCACTGCATACTGGCTGCATTACTCCTCTCCGCCCTGCCGCTGCGGGCAATTGTGCAGACCGGCAATGTGCGCAGCATCACGCGCCACGACCAGCAGAGTGTAGCCATCGAGGGCTGCGTGGTTCGCGTACGCGGCCAGCACAATGCTGTCCAGTCGCGGTCGACGGGCGAGTTCTCCATCACGCTTGCCAACCTGCAGAACGGTCAGCCGTACGCCCTCTCAAGCGTTGTCAAGAGCGGATATGAAGTGGCCGAGCAAAGCCTCATCGGCCGGCAGCTGCCGGCCTCTACCGACGTACCGCTGGAGATACTGCTCGTCAACCGTGAGCAACTGCAACGCGAGAAAGAGGCCATCGCTGAGCGTGCACGGCAGAATGTTGAGATATACTACGAGGCACGCGTGGCACAGCTCCAGGCCGACCTCGCAGAGAAGCGCCTTGACAGCATCGGATACGCCCGCAGAATGCAGGACCTTGAAGCCAAATATGAACGCTTCGAACCCCTGCTGCAGGCCATGTCCGACCGCTATGCACGCACAGACATCAGCCGCCTCGACTCGCTCTCGATACGCATCAACGAAGCCATCGAGCACGGCAACCTTGACGAAGCCGAGCGCCTTGTGCACCAGAAAGGCGACCTTGATGCACGCCTGGCAGAGATTCTCGACCAGGACGCTGTCCTGCAAGCTGCACAGCAGACGCTCGACGAGCAGCAACGCCAGCTCAACGAACGCCAGCAGCAGAACGACGCCCGCCGTGCAGACCTGGGCGATGATTACTACCGCCTGTACTCCATCTGCCTGTCGCGCTTCCAGAACGACAGCGCAGCCTACTACATCCGCCGCCGTGCAGCCCTTGACACCCTCAACTTCGACTACCAGATACAGGCCGGACAGTTCATCAAAGACATCATTGCCGACGACGCCCTTGCCATGACCTACTTCCGACGCGCCTACCGGATTGCACAGGAACAGTACGGAGAAATGACCATGCAGAACGCCACCGCCTGCCACGAGATTGCCGCCACACTCAAGCTGCAAGGCGACCTCGAACATGCACTAACTCAATAT
>JAFUXZ010000126.1 GCA_017470795.1 Paludibacteraceae bacterium | reverse complement strand
GCAGGACTTGCCGCCGCCAACGCTTTGACCCTTAAGGGGTATCATGTGACGGTCTTTGAGAAGAACGAGGCTGCTGGTGGCTTGTTGCGTTATGGTATTCCAAACTTCAAACTCAACAAAGCGATTATCGACCGACGGATACGACTGCTGGAAGAGGAAGGTATTGAGTTCCGCTATGGCGAGGCTGTCGACTATGCTGCTGTGTCACAGCAGCAAGCAGAACTGTACGACGCCATCATCATCGCCACTGGCACTCCTACAGCACGAGACCTTAACATCCCAGGACGTGACTTGAAGGGAGTACACCTCGCACTCGAACTACTTTCCCAGCAGAACCGCGTCCTTGCTGGTATGGAGTTCACAAAGGACGAGCGTATCACCGCAAAGGGAAAAGATGTACTCGTCATTGGTGGCGGCGATACGGGCAGCGATTGTATTGGAACAGCACACCGCCAAGGGTGTAAGAGTGTCACACAGATCGAGATTATGCCTAAACCCGTAGAAGGACCTGTTGACCCGAAGAACCCATGGCCAAACTTCCCTCGGACACTAAAAACGACAAGTAGTCATGAGGAAGGGTGTGTCCGTCGCTGGAACATCAACACACTGGAGTTTCTTGGAAAAGACGGTAAGTTGACGGGAGTGAAAGTTCAAGAGATTGACTGGGAGACGAATCCCAATGGCGGTCGCCCCTTGATGGTGGAGAAAGGAGAGCCCGAGATTATCAAGGCTGAACTGGTCTTGCTCGCCATGGGATTCCTTAAACCAGAGCACCCGCAATATCCCGAGAACGTCTTCGTATGTGGCGATGCCGCTAATGGTGCCTCATTGGTTGTACGCGCCATGGCAAGTGGTATTCAGACCGCAGAGAAAGTTAATAAATTCTTGATGTAGATGAGCAAGATAAAATTTACCAAGATGCACGGAGCAGGCAACGACTACGTCTACATAGACTGTCACGCGCAAGTTGTGGAACAGCCGGAAGCACTGGCAAGACTGATGAGTGACCGACACACAGGAGTTGGTGGCGACGGACTGGTGCTGATCATGCCTTCCGAAACATGCGACCTGCGCATGCGCATCTTCAACGCCGATGGCAGTGAAGCCGAGATGTGCGGCAATGCCTCCCGATGCATCGGCAAGTATGCATACGAACACAAACTGACAGACAAACTACACCTGACGCTCGAGACCCGCTCGGGCGTCAAGCATTTATGGCTGCATGTCAACGACCGTCAACAGGTCAGCAGCGTAACGGTTGACATGGGGGCAGCCGATGTAATCAGGCATCCCGCAAACGGCCGTCCGATGATTCGCCAGTGCATAGAGGCCGGTGATTTCCAGACCTGCATGACGGCTGTCAGCATGGGCAACCCGCACTGCGTCTGCTTCGTTCCATCGCTCGGGTCTGTTGATGTTCAGCACGTCGGCCCCCTCCTGGAGCATCACTCCCTGTTCCCGAATCGGACAAATGTTGAGTTTGCCGAGTTAATCACTGACACGGAAATCCGGATGCGCGTGTGGGAACGCGGCTCCGGAGAGACGTTAGCCTGCGGCACGGGTGCCTGCGCCACCGCTGTTGCTGCTGTACTCAACGGGTTGTGCCCGCCGGATGCCGACATCCGTCTGCACCTGCCCGGAGGCACACTGACCGTCAACTGGCATCAGCAGGAGAATCACGTATTGATGAGCGGCCCGGCGCAGGAAATCTTCAGTGGAGAGATGCTGATAACCCCCGCAATGATAAACACCCGACAGTCAACACCGGCATGAACACACACCGACAGACAGACGCTTCACCCCTCCGGAGCCTGCATGCCTCCTGATGCTGCCATTGTCATACAGTCGGTCCAAACACCTATCGCATAAATGTTCAAGGTCAACCCCTACTTCTCACAGTTGCAGCCCAGCTATCTCTTCGCCGAGATTGCACGACGCGTCAGACAGTACGAGGCAACTCACCCCGACGGTGCTGAGATTATCTCACTCGGCATCGGCGATGTCACCCTGACGCTCACGCCGTCCGTCACCGGAGCCATGCATCAGGCCACCGACGAGATGGGCTGTGCAGACAGCGTACGCGGCTACTGCCCGGACGGGGGCTACACCTTTCTTACCGAAGCCATTGCCGCGCATGACTATCAGAGCCGCAACATCAGCATCCACGCAGACGAGGTCTTCGTGAGTGACGGAGCGAAGAGCGACTTAGGCAACATCGGCGATCTCCTGTCGGCCGACAACCGTGTCGCCGTCTGCGACCCTGTCTACCCCGTCTATATCGACTCCAACGTAATGGGAGGCCGTGCCGGCCGGTGGGACGGAACGCACTACGCCAACCTCATCTATCTCCCCTGCACGCCCGAAAACGGCTTCGCTCCCCAGCTGCCAACCGAACATGCCGACATCATCTACCTCTGCTCGCCCAACAACCCCACAGGGACAGCCCTGACCTACAGCCAGCTCAAGCAGTGGGTCGACTATGCCCGCAGCGAGGAGAGCCTCATCATTTTTGATTCGGCCTATATGGCCTACATCCGCCAGGACGACATTCCGCATAGCATCTATGAGATTGAAGGCGCGCGCGAAGTGGCCATCGAAGTCCGCAGTTTCAGCAAGACGGCCGGCTTCACGGGCCTGCGATGCGGCTATACGGTTGTTCCCCGCGCACTGACCTGCCGGGCAGAGGGCGGTCCGGTCAGTCTCCACAGCCTGTGGTCGCGCCGCCAGAGCACGAAGTTCAACGGTGCCGGCTACATTGCCCAGCGCGCAGCCCTTGCCACCTACACCCCACAGGGCATCCAAGAGACGCTCGACAGCATCGACTACTACATGAGCAATGCCGCCATGATGCGCCGCCGGCTCTGCGAAGCCGGCTTCACCTGCTACGGGGGAGAGAACGCGCCCTATCTGTGGCTGCGGACTCCTGACGGGCAGTCTTCGTGGAGCTGTTTCGACCGGCTGCTCAACGAGTGCCGGGTAGTCGTGACCCCCGGATCCGGCTTCGGACCCAACGGCGAGGGCTTCATCCGTCTCACAGCCTTCCAGAAACGAGAGAAGATTCAGACCGCCATGGAGCGCATCAGGCAGCTGATGTAAAGCCATAAGTTCACCTTGCAAAAAAAACCTTTTAATCATTCATTATACTATGTCTACCTTACGTTTTAACGCAGTAGAAAGTGCCTTCAAGAAAGGCCCTGTAGAAGTTGAGAAACCGGCAGAACGGATCACCGACTTCTATGGCAAGTTTGTCTTCACAGAGTCAACGATGGCCCGCTATCTGTCACGCGATGTGATTGAGGCTATCCGTGCAGCCGTTGAACGCGGCGTTGGTTTGGACCGCAAGATTGCCGACGATGTTGCTTCCGGCATGCAGCGCTGGGCCATGGAACTCGGAGCTACGCATTACACACACTGGTTTCAACCGCTCACCGACGGGACGGCTCAAAAGCACGACTCTTTCATCGAGTACGTTGCCGGTCCGGGCGAGCAGGTGATAGAGAAGTTCTCCGGCAAGGTGCTTGCCCAGCAGGAGCCTGATGCATCCTCCTTCCCCTCCGGTGGCATCCGGTCGACCTTTGAGGCCCGGGGCTACACCGCATGGGACCCGTCGTCGCCGGCTTTTGTCGTTGACGACACGCTCTGCATCCCGACCATCTTCATCAGCTACACCGGTGAGTCGCTCGACATGAAGGCTCCCCTGCTCAAGGCACTCTCCGCCGTCGACAAGGCCGCCACAGCCGTCTGCCGCATGTTCGACACGAAGGTGAAGCATGTCTACAGCTACCTTGGTTGGGAACAGGAGTATTTTCTGGTTGACGAAGACCTGTTTGCCACCCGTCCCGACCTCGTGCTGACCGGGCGCACCCTCCTCGGACACGAGTCCGCCAAGAATCAGCAGCTCGACGACCATTACTTCGGTGCTATCCCGGAGCGCGTGGCCGCCTTCATGCGTGACCTTGAGTTTGAGGGTTATAAATATGGCATCCCACTGAAGACGCGTCACAACGAAGTTGCTCCCAACCAGTTCGAGCTCGCTCCCATCTATGGAGAGACCAATCTGTCTGTCGACCAGAACCTGCTCGTGATGAGCATCATGCGCCGCATCGCTCACCGGCATGGTTTCAGCGTCCTGCTCCATGAGAAACCCTTTGCGGGCATCAATGGTTCGGGCAAGCACAACAACTGGTCGCTCGGCACAAACACCGGTGTCGGCTTGTTCACGCCCGGCAAGAACCAGCAGGAGAACCTCCAGTTTGTCACCTTCCTGATCAATGCCCTGATGGCTGTTCACAGACACAACGCCCTGCTCAAAGCGTCCATCATATCCGCCACCAACGCCCATCGCCTTGGAGCCAACGAAGCACCACCTGCCATCATCAGCGTCTTCCTTGGCAAACAGCTCACAGAGGTGCTCGACCGCATGGAGACCGCCACGTCAGATCAGGCCATCCTGATGGACAGCAAGAAGAAGCTGTCGCTCGGTATCGCGCAGATTCCCGAGGTGCTGATTGACAATACGGACCGCAACCGCACATCGCCGTTTGCCTTCACCGGCAACCGGTTTGAGTTCCGTGCCGTTGGGTCGATGGCCAACTGTTCGAGTGCAATGATCGTATTGAATGCGGCCATGGCCGACCAGTTGAATGAGTTCAAGATCAACGTTGACAACCGCATCAACAAGGGCGAAAGCAAGGAGAAAGCCATCTTTGAAGTGCTTCGCACCTACATCAAGCTCTCCAAGTCCGTCCGCTTCGACGGCAACGGCTACAGCGACGAGTGGAAAGCCGAGGCTGCCCGCCGCGGACTCGACTGCGAGACCTGCCCGCCGCGCATGATCAAGGCCTACGCCAGCCGGCAGAGTCTGGACATGTTCTGCCGCACCGGAGTCTTCAGCCAGACCGAGATTGAGGCACGCAATGAGGTCAAATGGGAGCTCTACACCAAGAAGATACAGATTGAGGCACGCGTTCTGGGCGACCTTGTGATGAACCACGTCATCCCGACCGCCACGCGCTACGAATCTCTCCTGCTGGACAACCTGTGCAAGATCAAACAGACCTTCAGCGGCAAGCAGGCCGACGAGCTCTCACGTTTTGACGCCACGCTGGTGGAGGAGATATCCGGCCATGTCAGCGGCATCAAGGCCGAAGTCGATCAGATGGTCGAGGCACGCAAGGTGGCCAACCGCATCGACGACACCTACGAGCGCGCACTCGCCTACTTCGAGACGGTGCTGCCGCACTTCGACAAGATCCGCTATCATGCCGACAAGCTCGAACTGATTGTCGACGATGAGATGTGGTCGCTCACCAAATATCGCGAACTGCTCTTCATCCGATAGGCTGCTGTCTGCTCTGCCCGCCCCCATGCCGACCTTGTCCGGTGTGGGGGCGGGTTGTTTTATGCCGGCGCACGGCCTAAATGCACACTGCGACCACGACCATCGTTGGCAGCATGACAGCCGCGCTCACCCGACTGCCGGCGTCAACCGCCCACATCCTTTCTCTCCAGGCAAATCCGAAGGCTAAAGTTACACACAAGGCATGACGAACATCTGCGCCGACAGCGTCAGAGCGGCGGATGCTCTGACCATGCTCCGGACTGACGGCTGCGACGGGAAGGCATCATCACTCCGCCGCTGCGCCAACG
>JAFUXZ010000125.1 GCA_017470795.1 Paludibacteraceae bacterium | reverse complement strand
TGCAGGTGTGGGTCGGCGCCGGCACCTACACGGACTATAAGGGCTACATCATGCGCGACCGCGTGACGGTGCTCGGAGGCTTCCCGGTGGGCAAGTACGCCTCGCCGGGCATGACTGAGCGGCAGGCTCTGATGTCGGCCGAGGTGAGCATTCCACAGGCCGATAAAGAGCTGGAGGCGAGCGAGTATGAGACCATCCTGCAGATTTCGGACGTGAATCCGCGCCTTGACAGCGCGACGTTCAACGATAAGGCGGTGAAGTTCTACGACGACAACCTGGCCGTCACGCAGACCGAGCAGACCATTCGCTATGAGTACAAGAACCGCAACATTGTGCACCGCTATCATGTCGACTATGTCAGTTCGCACGACATTGTGGGCGACTACATGCAGTATGCCGACTTCAAGACCACGACTGGCGGCAATGTGACTCGGACAGAGACGTCCAACACCCTCTCGCCGGACGGGAACACCCGCTATGTCACCTTCGGCACGGCCACTGCCGAGAAGGACTGCTGGCATCTGAGCTACCCGGTCAAGACCAACTACAATGTGAAGGTCGAGACGGGAGGAAACACCGACAACAAGACGGTGAGTGTCTATGATCCGGTGACGAACCTGCAGCTTGCGGGTACTGCCGGCTCCAATACGTGCCACCGCTTCTTCGTGGGCAACGGCTCGCTCACCGGGCTGCAGTTCTGGCAGACAATCAAGAGCCTGCCGGCCGGCAAGTACAAGCTCGTGGCCGACATGGCCGGAGGCTATCGTAACAAGTTCAGCGACACCCTGCCGACCAACATCTTCTTCCACGTCTACGACTCGGACGACAAAGACTGCATCTCCCGCGTCAACGGGCAGGATGCCGACCGCGTGATGCTCAAGACCTTCGGAAGCGTGACCAACGACGACGACCGTGACAGGAACCGCAACAGGACCTACCGCTATGAGATTGAGTTCACGCAGACCACGACCGGCCCGCTCACGCTCCGGATTGAGGTAGAAGACGGCCGGCGCAACACCAGGGCCAACAACGCCACCTATGGCACCGATGACGGCGGCGACCCCGATCCGATACCGGCGCTCTACTACCAGTCGGACGGCGGCAACAATCCTAACCGCCGCGAGCTCTACCTGTCGAACTATCACCTCTACGAGTTGAGCGACGAATTCACCTACGTGGAGTATCAGACCGACGACGTGCTCACCGACAATGACGAGGTCGAGAAGCTGCCGTCTGAGGTGATCGACGAGCCTGTCTACAAGGCTTCCAAGCATCGCACGACGCTCCGCAAGCGCGTGCTGTCCATGCCCGACGTCACGAACCCCGTGTTCTGCATCGGGCCGGGCAACTTCGTCAACGGTGGTCAGGCGGGCGACACCTTTGCCCACGTCGAGCGCAAGAAAGGGCGTCTGTCAAAGGGCCCGAACCCCGAGGTTGACGACCCCAACTATGTCGAATACAGCGACGTGTACTGGAACGGCTTCACAATCCGCAACGGATTCCTGCATGACCACACGAGCGTGCACGACGGCGGTGCCGGCGTGGCGATGTACGAAGGAGCACACCTGCAAAACTGCATCGTGACCGACAACTTTGCCGCATCTATGAAGCAGAAGGGCGGCGGACTGTTCTGCGACGGTTCGACCTCCACCATCGAGGGCTGCTTCATCCTCAACAACAGTACCTCCTTTGGCACACAGATGGACACAACGCAGGAGTTTGCCGGCGGCATGTTCATCTACGAAGGGACGTGCTTCAACACCCTGATCGCCAACAACTATGCACGCGGGTTTGGCGGTGGGGTAGGTCTTTGCGTGGGCCGTTTCTACAACAACACCGTGGCCTACAACTACGCCAGTGCGCATGTGGTGTCGGGAACAGACGTCCCGGCAGGCGACGTGGGCAAGCAGGTGGGCGGCGTGCGTATTGCCACCAACGCCGGCACGCAGCTCTTCATGGGCAACACCATCATCTACGGCAACAACGGCCTTGCCATTGACATCACCAACGGCAAGAACGCTGCCGCCCCGTTCATACACTGCTACATCCAGTCGGAAGCCGAGCTGCTCAAGCCCAACTTCCTCTACGCCCTGGCGACGCACGAAGAGGACGTGCTCGACGGCAACTACGGCATCAACAACGTCTTCCTCAACGGCGTCCCCGCGACGGCCGACAACACCCCCTTTGCCGAAGACGTGAAGGACGGCGTCTATACGGCCGGCTCGAGGAAGACCAACAACTTCGCCCTGCGGCAGACCGAAGGCGTCAACTGCGTCAACCGCGGCACCGAAGACTTTGAGTACGCCATGCACAATGCCATGCGCGACTACCTGCGGCGCAACAACCTGAGAGCCAACACCTCCGACGCCAACATTGAGAAAGAAGACTTCTACAAGGCCGTCGTGGGTGCCGTGCTGCCGTCGACCGACGTGGTCTACGACGCCCGTGTGCAAGACTGCAAGGTCGACATCGGAGCCTATGAGTTTAACGGCGCCATTGACATCCGCCCCGACACCGTCACCTATCCCGGCCATGCGGTCTACTACGTATCGCTGGAGGCCACCAACGGCGGCGATGCGTCAGCCTCCTCGACGCGTGACGCTGCCTGCAGCATGAAGTTTCAGAAGATTCTCGACGCTGCCGGGCGCTATAAGCACATGCTCTTCACCGAGCCGCGCTACGCCACCGTCAGCGAGACCCCCGAGGCCGGCAAGCCCGACAAGTCGTGGGAGGTGGAGGTGCGCCTCGCCGGCGATGTGGCCGGCACGCAGAGCTACATCCCCACGCGTACCACCATCGACGACGGTCACACCGCCGACAACCTCCTGGACTACAGCATCATCGTGCCGCGTGGCGTGCACCTGCTGGGCGGCTACGAGCCCGTGCTGTCCGACACCTCCAACTTTGCCACCGCCTTCTCCGACCAGACGCGCGACCCCCTCTACTACCGCACCAGCCTCGACGGACTGGTCACCTCCTCGACCGGCAGCTCGGGCAACGTCTACCACGTGGTCACCTTCACCGAGAACCTCTACGACACCGAAGAAAACCTCTTTGAAGACGGCTCTGCCAACCTCCTGCGCGGCCAGCTCGCCACCGCCCTCTCCGCCGTGCCCGAAGACCGTGCAGTGATCGACGGATGCTTCATCCGCAACGGATACGCCAACGCGCCCGAAGCCGAAAACCGCCGTGGAGGCGGAGCCGTCGTCCCCGGATATGCACACATAAGGAACTGCGTCGTAACCGACAACTACGCCCTCCTGTATGGTGGAGGACTGTACTTAACCCCCGGCGCACTGGTCAGTGGAACCATCGTGAGCCTCAACACCGCCGACATCGGCGGAGGCATATACGTTGAAGAACCCCAAACCTTTGGAGAAGACGTCCGGCCATCGTACATCTTCACCTCCACCGTCTGTCAAAACACATCCTCAACCAATGCGGGCGGTCTCTGGTTTGGGACGAACGTGCGCGTCAACTCCTCCGCCTTCTGGAAAAACACGTCGAACGACTTTGCCAACGTGGCGGGCAACTTCGCGGCAAACACTGCCCGCTCAACCACCCATCCGTTCATCTACAGCGCCATCGAAGTGCGCCACGTCGAGGGTCAGGGCAACCTCTCCGTTTCGGCCCTTGAGTCAGAAGGCGTCCGTTGGGATGCAGAAGACCCCTTCGGGCTGGACTACTACCCGATCGAAATGTCGTCCGTGCTCTCACGTACCGGCATCAGCTATGCCGACTACATCCGCCAGCGCGCCATCTTCCCCACACTCGCACTGCGCGACATCGCCGGCGTAGCCCGCATGGAGCAGGACACGGCAGCCCTGCGCCTGCACGGATGGCCCGAACTGACAGCCAAGGACAACGGCTACATCGAGATCGGTGCACGCGCCCTGAACTCCACCTTCGCCATGCCCGTCGACCTCTCGCTCATCATGCACCGCCTGTACGTCACCGACAAGGAAGACCTTGACCGCGTGGCCGCACGCGCCCTGCAGGAGAACAGCGACATCATCTTCGCCACCGGTGAGGAACAACGCCGTGCACGTATGTACGCCCAGCCCGGATCGTCGGTCCTCAACCCGATGCAGTTCCTGAGCGACGCACTGGACTACATCGTGCGCGCCCGCAAGATTGCCATGACCGACGACCGCCCCGAAGCACGCGCACTGCGCAACGCACGATTCGAAGTCATACTCGGAGCCGGCACCCACATGCCCGGACACAATGCACAAGGCGAACAAGATGCGACCGAGTCGGTGCGCACCAACACCTTTGCCATACCCGAAGGCGTCACAGTGATAGGCGGAGTGGACCTCGACCGCTACAACTACGGACAGGCCGGATACGCCGACTACGACTACACCGGCACAGAAACCGACGACATCAGCTTCCACTTCGAGACCACCCTCAACTACGGCACCGGCAACTACAACGACTACACCATCCACTACGCCACCACCGACAGCATCCGCGCCCGCCGCTCAATGTACGACTACAACCAGAACAGCATCATCGAGCCGTGGGAATACGCCAACACCACCCGCCTCACGGGCGAAGTGCCGACGAGCAACGACGAAGGCAACGCCAACGTCTACCACGTCATCACCTGCTTTGCCGACTCCACCAAGATCGGCGCACTGCCCACACGCTTCCGCAAGTTTGACGGCTCAGCCTTCTCCGACCCCATCGAAGGCACCGACGAAACCGAAGAATGCGAGCAGAGCCGCGTGCGGCGCACCATCATGCTCGACGGCATCACCATCATGGGCGGACACGCCAACCACATCGAAGACGACGACGAAGGCTCGCACCTGTACAACACCAAGACCTACTTCCGCGGCGGTGGCATCTTCGTCGACGGCAACTGGACCAAAGACTTCGACGACGGCGTGGGCAAACTGCCCACCGTGCTCGACAAGTCCGAACACGACATCCCCCTGATGGCACGCAACTGCCAGTTCGTCAACAACCAGGCCGGCAACGGAGGCGCCATCTACTCCAACGGCTCACTGCGCCTCTACTCCTCCTACTTCACGCAGAACCTCGCCCGCGGGCCCGACACCGAGACCGACCAGCGCTACATCCCATGGACCGCAGGCGGATGCATAGCCACCAATGCCTACTGCGGAGCCGTCAACTGCATCTTCGCCAACAACGAAGCCCAGCGCGGCAACCTGCCCATCACCGCCGCCCCCGACCCGAGCGCCGAGCTCATCACCGACGCCGACGCACGTCAGGGATTTGCAGGCGTCATCTCGGCCGCCGAAGCATCGACCGTACGCCTCTTCAACTGCGACCTGGTGAAGAACAAAGCCGTCGGATATCCCGCCATCTTCAACTTCCTGGGCAACGAATACTACGACGGACTCACACACGAGGGCATGGCCAACCCCAGCAGTCAGAAACACTTCGCCTTCAACACCCTCTTTTGGGGCAACGAAGCCACCGGTATCACCTCGGGCGACGTGCCTGCCACCCTGAAAGCAAAATACAACACCTACGCAGCCGACTACTTCAACTACACACCCGCACTGCGCGACCAGTACACCAACGAACTCGCCGGCAACCTCGACACCACCGCCGCCGCCAACATCGGCAACCGCATCGAGGGCCTCTTCTTCTGCGCCTACGAGAACGACCACGCACTGCAGGCCATCCAACTCGAGAACGCAGCCACCGACTACCGCACCCTGCGCCTGACAGACGAATACGAGACACAACTCCTCCCGAACCTGTTCACCTCACTGGGCGAGGCCAACCACAACATCCACCTCTCACCAATCAACAGCGTTACCGCCGGCCCCAACTTCGTGCAGCCATCCGACCTGGCAGGCATCGACGGATACATGCAAAATGCAGACTGGGTGCCATCGCGTATCAACTCACTCACCGACAACGGATGGGGATACCTGCACCAGCACGTCACACGACGCATCAACTACTACGTCACCGCCGAAGCCTTCACACACGCAGGGCTGACATACAACGTCGGCGACAACGTGTCCGTCGAAGTGTACAACACCCTCTCTGCCGTTGAAAAAGCACGCCTCGTGCCCCACTACCGCGGCGAGCAGTACGTCTTCGACAACGCCGCCGACGGCAAGCCCGGCAACGGCGTCTACAACTACTTCTCCGCACAGCACGAAGCCGAATACGACATGCAGCTCATGCCCATCGGCGAACAGTACTACATGAACTACACCCGCGAAGGCGACAGCGAGCAGAAACCCATGCTCCGCATATCGGGCAACCCGCGCATGAACATCGACTCCGCCTTCATCGACATCGGCGTATACGAATATCAGTACGTACAACTTGACCTGCCCGGCAACGAAGTCGACACCGTGTGGATCACCACCAGCTACCAGGCCCGCGACCGCGACGGACTGACATACGCCACAGCCACCACCAACTTCACCTCTGCCCTCAACACACTGCTGCGCTCGTGGAACAACCACGACAAAGTCGTATGCTTCATCGGAGGGACGGAAGACGAACCGGCCCAATACACCCCGACAGACTTCGTGGACAACCGCCTCTCATTCCTCATCACAATGCCCGACGGGCGGGCAGGCGACATCTTCCTGCCTGACGAGGCAACAGGCAACGACGACTACGGCATCAGATCGATCACCTTCCTCGGCGGCTGGGGGCCGAACATCAAAGAACGCAACCCCAAGCTCTACCCCACGATGCTCAAGATCGACGCCGACGATGCGCACGGCTACGACAACGAAGCACTCAACCAGATGGTCTATATCGGCGACATGTCACGCCGTACGATGAAACGCACCTACCGTGCCGACGTCGTCGACCCGGGCGACTCGGTCGTGCCAATCATCTTCGACGGCATCATCTTCCATAACACACTCGGCTCACAGGATCCCGCCTCCGGACGCATCATCGATCAGGGAGGGTCAGCCATCTACTACAGCTGGCAACGCTATCATACCCTCAACACAGAGGGTGACTTCTCGCCCAACTTCATGCGCCCGCTCCTGCCCACGCTCGACGCCGCCGGTCACCCGCTGCCCAAACTCACCCTGCGCAACTGTATCATCGCCGACAACGGACGACGCGACGTGGCCGACAACTTCCGGTCAACAGCCGTGCGCATCGAAGACGGAGGAGGCAGCTCGCTGATCTACAACACCCTCTTCCACAGCAATGCAGGCAGCCCGCTGTACGTCACCAAAGAATCGCACGACGCTACAATGCTGGCAAGCTACGTGACCGACAACAGCGCCGTGCTCGTCAACAACACCTTCGCCCTGAACGGCATGCGACTGACGCTCGGAAACGAAAACTCCGAGATTCACAACAGCATCTTCTGGCGCGAAAACTATGACGAGAGCGACGGCTCCTATATCCCCTCCGAACAATTCAGAATCGGAACCCTCGACTACGCCGAACTGGGCAGCAGATTCACCACCAACGCCGTCAGCTACCTGCCACTGCCGGCCGGCCAGGCACGCGACAACACCTACCGCAACATCCTGCTTCATGACGACAACAGCAACGTCTTCGAAGGCCCCAACTTTGAAGACCCGCTGAACGGCAGCCGCATCAACCGCAACTTCGGCGTCAATCCTGCCGTACGCATCATCAACGCCGCCAACGACACCCTCTATGCAGAAAAAGTGCTCGGCCTGCATGTCGACGACCTCACGCGTGAAGACGCCGTCAAGCAGCTCCGTGCAGACTTCGATCTGGGGCGCAATGCGCGCCTGTCAGACCAGGGAATGGAGCGTGGAGCCTACGAATGTATCGCAACGATGCAGCGCGTGCTCTATGTCCGTCCGTCTGAACTGCCCGGGCGGAGCGGTCATTCATGGCTCCAGGCCTTTGGACGTGGCGAGATGCAGAAAGCCGTCGACATCGCCGCGGTCTACTCCTACTTCAACCCCGGTCGGCACGCCTACGTATTCGTCAAGGGCTCCAACGCCGCCCAGCAAGACGTGAACCTCAACCTGCGCAACGGCGTGGAAATATACGGAAGCATTGCCAACAACTTCCTCGACACTGCTTACCACAAAGACGGCGAGTACGCCGATGCCGAGGTCGCCCGTTACATTCATCTCGTACGGGCCAGAAGGCCTGCCCTCGCAGCTTCCGGGACGGCGCGGACGCGCATGAGCAGCCTGCACACAGACGACGACAATCCTTTCAGCACAGGATGTCTAGTCGACGGCTTCGAGGTGAGCAATGAAGGCACGCTTGGCGTGTCGCCTATCCGTCTGGACAAGGATAACGTGACACTGCGCAACATGCTCATCACCTCCAACCGGATGGCCGATGGCGTGCCGCTTGTCAGCATGCAGAACGGACTGATCTACAATTCGCTGATCTACGACAACGTCTGCAGCGAGGCACTGCAGCTCGGCCCGCGCGCCCTCTCGCTCAACAACACCGTCGTTGTCAGCCAGGCAGGAGCTGTGGCCGTCAGCGCCGTGGCCGACAAGTCGGTTGTCAACACCATCAGTCTCAACTCTGCCGACCATTCAACGGCGCGTACGGGAGCGAGCGGTGTGGCCTGCAACGACATCACGACTATGTTCGCCCCCTACTTCAGGCCCGACGGCAATGTCTACACGCTGCCCGCCCGCCTCACTATGCATCAGCCGCTTTACTATCAGCATCATGAGTTCAGCCCTCTGATTGGGCAGGGTGTGGAGACGCCTGTGTTCGGCAGCCAGGCCACTGCTGACAACAGTGCGGTGAGCGACTTGTTCGGCCTCTACGCCGGCAGCATCGACTTTGATCACGACCGCGACGTACTGGGCAATCCGCGTCGTCTCTTCGGACGTGTCGACGTGGGAGCTCTGGAAACCTGGCTCGTCACGTCGGACATCACGCTCACCAACCAGACCAACGCCGTGAGTGCCTTTGAGACCACCGACGAACAGAAAGAGGGGGGCTATCTGGCCAACTATGGCGGCCACCTGTATCCACATCAGGGCAGCGTGTGCTACATCGACCGCTCGAAGACGGTTGTCCTCGGGCTTGGTGACAGCGACGAGCGCCTCTTTACCGGCAGTGAGACCCTCCGTCCGGGCTATCTGCTCCTGCGGCCCGGGGCTTCCCTCCTCGGTCAGGGCAATTCCATACAGGCCGAATATCTGTCTGTCGAGCGTCAGTTGGGCGGTCAGCAGTATGCGCTGATGTCCGTTCCGTTTGACATGAGTCTGAACAATGTGTCGGAAGTCTCGTCCGATGCTTCCCATACGTGGTCCGAGCGTCTGATGACGTCCGACTTCACGGCCTATCGCTATGACGGTGCGTCGCGCTCGGCCTGGCGCTATCGCTTCAAGGACGACCAGTCGGCTTGCTGGAAGCCGCTCACCGACTCCGTGCGGGCCTGTGACGGATGGCTCCTCGACATGGGTGCGTCGAGCGATGCCTGCCTGCGTCTCACGGGCTGGGCTCCTGACGCGGGTCGTTATGCCTATGCTGAAGACGACCGGCTCAAGTACGTCGAGCTCAAGCAGCATGACTTGCGTTCCTCCAGTGGTGGCAAGGCCGATTATACGACAGGCGAAGACATGGGCTGGAACCTGAAGGGCATACCCTATCTGGCAGCCACTCTCACCACCGGCTCCATGACCGACGGGCTGTATGACATGAACGTGCCTCATGTGGTCTACACCATGGATGACGACGGCAACTACCTCACGCAGCAGTCGTGGGCTGTTGATGCGACGCTCTCTCTCTCGCAGGCATTCTTCACGCAGACGGCCACGATCGACACCAGCGAGTGGCTCGCGTTCCGTCATCCGCTCCCCGCAGGCGGCAAGGCTGTCGTTCCGCACCCCGTTGTCGCCCTCTATCGCGCTGACGGCCGGCTGGTCGACAAGATGGAACTGCAGGTGCGCGACGAAGGCGGCAATATGGACTACAAATTTGGAGCCGACGGTCTCAAGCTCATGTCATTCGACCATGACGCCACGCAGATGTATGCAATCAACTCGTCCAAGATGCGCTTCTCCTTGCTCTCCACCGCTCCCGTTGGGGTAGAGATTCCGGTGGGTCTGCGCGTCGGCAGTGCCGGCACCTATCAGGTCGCCCTGCCCGGCCCGGAGGCTTTTGGCACGCATCGCGCCGTGTGGTTCATCGATCATCAGAGCGGCAGCCGGACTAACCTGCTCGACGGCCCTGCCTACCTCACCTTTGCCGACACGGGCGACTACGAGCAGCGTTTTGCCATCCAGATTGACGGCGACCGTCTGCCGGCTCCCTCTGCCCGCTACCGTGTCTACTACGACGGCAGCCGCCTGCACATCGACGGCCTCAATCCGTCTGACCGCGTCAATGTCTACACCATCAGCGGCCAGCTGATCAGCTATCAGCGTGTCAATACCGACCTCGTCATGCGTCTGCCGTCCGGCATCTATCTCTTCAGCGTGAACGGATACGGACAGAAGTTCGTTGTCCGCTGACGTCCCCTCCCCCTTGTCCCTCTGTCGTCCTGCCGCTTTGGTGGCTGCTGCGGTTGTTGCCTGAATCGTTTTCATCAGGCTGCCGCGCTGTGCTCCTTTCTCCCGCCTCTGTCCGTGCGGCCTGCCGTTGAGTGGATGCACCTGCCGTTGATATCCTGCTGCGCGACGCGTCTCTAAGGTGTTAATAATGAGTTTTGAGCGCATAATTTGTTCAAACCGAAAGAAATACATACTTTTGCTGCGCATTCGGTTCTGTATGTGGGCAATAGCTGCCGTCTTCGGTCTCGCCCGCACGCTGATCAAAAGGGAACCCGGTGAGAATCCGAGACAGAACCCGCTGCTGTGAGGACACGCTCTCTGCAGAGCAGGCCGCGTACATATCGTGATCCACTGAGCTTTTAGTTTCGGGAAGGAGTACGCCGGCTGTCCGAGTCAGAAGACCTGCCGAATGCGTGCGTCTTCGCGGCTTTCGTGGATTTAGAGCCACCATGACCATGCTTGCCCCTCGGGTTGAACCTTCTCCGGTCAATCCGTCCGTCAGGGTGAGAGTCATATCGGATCAGCAACCCAATGAGCGCATCCGTCCACGAAAAAACCAACAAGACCCATCGTGGACGGATGCATTTTTTTAATACACTCATATCAAAATCAAAACACTCATGAAGAAAACATCTTTTCTGCGCCTGATGGCCGCAACGTTATGCATTGCAGCACTGGCTGCCTGTAGCAGTGAGAATGATGAAAAAGTTATCACCCTCAATCTGAACAAAGCCAACCTGACGTTCGATGAGAACGGCCTGTGGGACGGCACTTATAGCACTGAGGCCGGATCGCTCGACGTGCAGCTCTTCTCCTTCGACCATGAGGCCGGTGAGTACAACGGCACTCCGTGGTGGATGGGCTTCACGGCGTCAAAAGAGTCAACCGGTGAGGCCAACTACACCGGCTGTGTTGCCAAAGGCGGAGTTGATGGCGTGGGTACTCCCTATGTGACGATGAGCATGCTGTCGTCCAATGTCATCTTCAACGACGAGAAAGCACACGTTGTCAAGGGGCTCTACGTCTGCAACCAGACCGGCACCTATGCCAGCATCACTGATGAAAACGGTTTCGGCCCGGCTCGGCCGTTCAAAAAGGGTGACTATTGCACCCTCACTATTAACGGTCTGGACGAAGACTACAGCCCCGTTGGCGACGGCGTCGTTTGGTATGTTGCTGACTACCGCTCCGACAATCCCGAAGACTGGACTGTCAACAATGCGTGGGAGTGGATTGACCTCGAGCAACTCGGGGCTGTCTATGGTCTGTCGTTCACGATGTACAGCACCGACGGCTATGAGTATCAAGGCACGTACTACTTCAACAC
>JAFUXZ010000124.1 GCA_017470795.1 Paludibacteraceae bacterium | reverse complement strand
TTGGGATAACCGTATGCTGTATATGCGCATACGGGAGGTCACTATTGTGTAGGTATTATAAATAGTGCTGTTGCCTTCATTGTGTTTTTCTACTTGGAATTTTGCAACATAGTTATATCCTGCAACTTTCGAAGGAATTTTTGATATATATGGAGGGGTGATGATATGATAATATGCGTTTTCGGGCAGTTGTTGTGCCAGGTCAATGCTGATGTTGACAAGTTTTTCTGATGCTATGTTGTCGAATCCCGATAAGTTATGCTGGTTAATTGCAGCAAAATATGCACTGATGACATTTTTTACAGAATCTTTCTCGGCAGGTGTGACAGTCAGTTTGTCTAAATTCTCAATGCATTGTTTTGCTAAAGTTGCATATTTCCCGTCACTGTGTAAGTTGAGATACTTCTGGTATGCTTCCTGTGTGTTTTCACTGCTGTATAGAAGCCATTCAAGAGAGTCAATCTTATTATTACAGAGTTCTGTAAAAGCAGACTGGGGATTGTGGGTGAGAAAAGATTTGTAGATTTCTAAGGAGTCAGATTCGGCAATGCTATTCCAATATTCTTGTGTTTTCCTTAATTCGGTTAAACGGTATTCTATTTCTGTATTATATTGTGATGCAGGATATTTTTTCAAAAAACTGATATAGCTGTTTATGTCATAGTTCTTCTCCAGGGCTGTATAGTCTGCCTTCATGGCATTCTCAAATTTCATGTGCTCATAATAAAAATACCCGGCGCAACCTAATATCAGAATAAGCAGACATGTTATCAGTGGCCACTTGGAACGTTTTTTTGTCGGTGGAAGCAATTTCCCGTTTAATGGCTTGCCGTCTGCCCGTGTTGTGATGACAGGTGAAGGTATTATCGGGGTATTTGATACATTGCATGAACAGTTGGGACATGTTTCCGTACCATTCAGTAATATTTTGCCGCAATCAGGACATGTAATGATATTGCCGGCGATGTTTACGCCGCAGAATGGGCATGTTGGGGCGAGAGTTGATATCTCGTGATGACATTCAGGACATCTGATGATTGCCATAGTCGTGCATTATGAGGTTGGACGTTATTTTTTTTCTTTATCAAGAACAGAGCGTATTGCTGCGTATGCTTTAGGCCAGTCAGTGTTGATAGAAAAGGGAGTGAGCTGGCTCTCATCACTTTCAACATACGCATTGACAATGTCTGTTTCGGTTTCTTCAAACAAGGGATTGGAGCCTGATGCATCAATGAATGACATGATGCGAGATTTCTTTTCATTTTTCGTCAGGCTGGTGTTCAGAAGTGTTGTCTTGAAGAAAGTAGACAAGAACTCTGTCATGTAGTATGCCTGATTATCAAGAAATTCTTTTGTTACATCTTCCTTGCTTTCAAAACTTTTCTTTTTGATGTATTGCAGTGTGGTGTATTTGAATTGAGCGATTTTAGCCACAAGCACATTGCTCGTTGTGTCATTGATAACTTTTTTGGAGTCTTCAAGAACAGTGTTGAAGATGTCTTGGGCTGATGCCTGCAGGATGCATCCCATGAAAAATAACAAAAATGTTAAATGTTTCATACAATTAATGTTTTTATTGATGTCTTATTAATGTCAGATGATTTGTAATGCATGGAGGGTAGTCTTCTTCGTAGTGGGAGACCATAATGAGCGTCTTGTCGCGTTGTAGGCAATATTGGCTGATGACCTCTCTTGCCAGTTGTCTGGTGGGTGTATCCATTCCATGGAAAGGCTCGTCCAAAATCAGCAAAAGGGGATTTTTGACAAAAGCGCGAATCAGCAACATCAAGCGTTGTTCTCCATCAGATAGTTCCATATAGTTGCGTTTTGCGAATTGTCCGGTACCGAAAATTTTCATCCATGTTGAGATTTTTTCAAGATCCGTTTCTTTTATTTTTTTATATAGTCCGATTGTGTCATATAATCCGCTGGCGATAATGTTTTCTACAGGTATGTGTTTTCGGTATGAGCGGAAAATCTCGGGGCTGACAAAGCCGATATGCTTTTTTA
>JAFUXZ010000123.1 GCA_017470795.1 Paludibacteraceae bacterium | reverse complement strand
TGGCAAGGGAGGTGACCCGGTTCACTTCGTGATGGCTGTAGAGGGCTGCAATTTCATTGAGGCAGTCAAGAAACTTGGCGACAAGTATCATATTGAGGTCAAAGAACGCGTATACAACCGTGAGGACCAACAGAAACAAGACCTGCGTGAAAGTCTGTTTGCCATTAACGAGTTTGCTGCCGACTGGTTTCAGAAGCAGATGTGGCAGACTGATGAGGGGCGTGCGGTAGCACAGTCATACTTCATGCAGAAACGCCAGTTGCGTGAAGATGTCGTGCGCAAGTTCCGTCTTGGCTATAGTCCGGAAGCGTGGGATGCCTTTACTCAGGCCGCCCTACAGGCGGGCTTCAAGGAGGAACTGCTGCTTAAGACGGGTTTGTGCAAGAAGACAGAGCAGGGCAAGCTTTACGACTTTTTCCGCGGACGGGTCATCTACCCTGCACGCACGCAGTCTGGTAAGATTGTAGCGTTTGGTGGCCGCATCATGACTGAAAACAAGAAAGTCGGAAAGTATTTCAACTCTCCAGAGTCTGAGATTTACGAAAAGAAACGGGAACTCTACGGCATTTTTGAAGCGCGTCAGGAAATCGTCAATAAGAAGTTTACCTACCTTGTCGAGGGCTACATGGATGTCATCTCTATGCATCAGGCAGGGGTAGAGAATGTCGTAGCCTCGTCAGGAACGTCTCTTACAGAAGAACAGGTGAAGCTTATCCGTCGTTACACAGAGAATGTAACGGTGTGCTATGATGGCGACAGTGCAGGCATTCATGCGGCAATCCGCAGTATCAATATGCTTCTGTCCGAAGGCCTGAATATCAAGTTGCTGCTGCTCCCCGACGGTCATGATCCGGACTCCTTCAGCCATCAGATGAGTGCTGAAGATTTTCAGACCTACATCAGTGAGCATCGGACCGATTTTATCCAGTATATGGCAACGCAGTATGCGGCAGAGAGTCAGAACGACCCGGTGCTGCGGTCAGAATTGATCAATGAGGTGCTGCAGAGTATCTCTCTCATTCCTGACATGGTTACTCAGCAAGTCTATATACAAGATTGCAGCCGATTGCTGGGGATGGCGTCTTCTGTTCTGGAACAGAAGCTGGGCGAAATCAAAGCGAAGAATCGGCAGGAGCAGGAGCGGGAACAGCAGCGGGAGTTTTATCGTCAGCACGCAGGCACGTCGCAATCGTCAGCCACTTCTTCTGCATATAGTCCGCGGTCGGTTGGCGGGCAGGGTTATCCGCCAAGTCGTTTTCAACAGCCGGCCTATCTGATTCCTAAGGTTCATCCGGTGACGTATGACACGTTGATAGCAAAGCAGATGTCTGGAGTGGTGGCAATGATGGTTCGTTATGGGACGCATGAGTTTCACGACGAATCAACGGGGACGACTATCACGGCCGGTGAGTTTATCCTTCAGGAGCTTGATGCTGACGGCATACAGGCTTCAAATCCCGTTCTTCAGCAGATGATAGACGAGTATCGCGGGCACATGCACGAGGAGTCTTTCCAGCCGGATGTATATTTCAGTTCTCATCCTGACTCCGATGTTGCCCAGATGGCACAGCGTCTGTTAGGCATCAAGTACAAGCTGAGCCGTATCTTCAGCAGGCAGACAGTCTCCGAGAACGTCGTGCAGGATGTGCATGTGCAGACCGATGATGAACGGCTGGACGATCTGATTCCTAAACTGTTGTTCGAATTGAAGTTGAATATCGTGCGACGTGAGGAACGTGCGATCCAAAATCAGATGGAGCAGCAGGCCGATATTGATGATGCGTCAATAATGGAGTTGTGCGCGCGGCTCAACCAGTTGAAACAGGCCGAAAGGCTTCTTGCCAGGGCACTCGACCGGCCGGTATCCTGAATTTTCCTTCCCGATTGTTATCTGAATTGGCTATTTGCTGGCGGCCTTGACCTTATAGCCGGCTCTCCTGAGTTTCTGAATCAGTCCGTCATCCCCGCCAAGGTAGATGGCGTTCAGGGCGACGAAGCAGCTTTGCTGTTGCATGAGGACCGAGAGTTGCTCTGCCCATCGTGTGTTCCGCCTGCTGTATGCGAGGTAGTCGGAGTAGGAGATGAATGTTCTGTTTTCCGGTGTGCGGATGGTATAGACCATCTCAGTCAGTCGCCCGTCCCGATATAGTCGGATGAGCTCGCGGGCCTGTGCCAGTTCGCGTTCCGGATTTGTGATTAGGTTCATGAGGTCCTGTGCCTGATGTTCTATCGGTTCGCGGCTAAAGAGGATATGGAGCGCCTCCTCCCGATTATCCAGTCCGATGATGGGGTGATTCTGTTGAGAGGCGACTTTCTGGAAGAAGTTCTCCGCACTCCTGCGTTCGTCGTACCTCATGTTTCGGGCATAAAGTTGTTCGAGCAGCATCTGCCCCAAGGCCACAGGGCGTATTCTGCCCAACTGCTCGAGCGTCAGGTGTGTCCGTTCGTAAAGGGTTCTGTCGAGGAGTTCGTATTGTGTCGTTGTCAATAAATCGCCGTAGTTAATCGAATCCGGCATTGATGCTGCCATCGCGATGGCTTCTTGGGCGTCAATGTTGTTGAATGCCGTTTCCAGTACGAGTGCTTCACTCCGCCCATATGCTTTCAGCAGGTTAGGTATCGAGTCTAAAAAACTCACGTCTGTCAGCGGATATTGAGCAAACAGATAGGAACGTTGCTTGAGCCCGTTTCCTGATATCTCGTACAGCAGTTGCGCCTTGACGGCCGTGTGTGCTGTTACTGCAAGAACCAGCAGGAGCAGCATTTGCCGTATGCACGTGCGTCGTTTCATTTGTTGAATCGTGTGATGAGGTTGTAGGCTTGGTAGATGCCCAGTTCGCCGGCTTTCCCGAGGTCATCGATGCCCGACTTTACCTGATTGATGTACACCTTGGTCAGTCCGCGGTTGAAGTAAGCTTCTGCCATGTCGGGCGTGAGCTGGATGACCTTGTCGTATATCGTGATGGCGGCCTCATAGTCCCCGATGGAGCATAGGATGTTTGCCTTGTTGTACAAAGCATAGGCAAAATCGGGTGCAAGTCGGATTACTTCGTCATAGTCGCGCATGATGAGCTCGTGATCAAAGGCATTCTGCAGGCCTGACGGGTTTGCTCCCTGAGCGGAGTTGTTCTTCTCGTTTTTCCCGTTGTCGGGATTGTTGTACCGTTGTATGTCCAGCAGCTTGTATCTCAGATTGGCGCGGCAGAAGATGGCGAGTACGAAGTCAGGCCGCAGTCTGACGGCTTGGTTCAGGTCTTCAATGGCTGAGTTGTAGTCCTGTACGCAGGCAAACTCGATGGACCGGGCGAAGTGCAGGTCAGCATCGTCGGGTGCGTGGCTGATTTCGGATGACAGGGTGTTGATGCGCTCGAAGTGCAGGCTGATGACGTCTGCCTCCAAAGGCACTTCCCGGCTGCTGATTTTGAGTATGTTGGGCAGGTGTTTCTGCTTGTTGTACTGTTCTACAATCGGGTTGTAGTAGTCTGTCCGTCGCAGGTCGCTCGGTTTGGTGTAGTAGCACAGCTGTATGGCGGGCTCAATCATGGCATTGCTGAAGTGCTTCTGAATGTTGCCGCGTGTCTGGCTGTCATATTCGTAGCCTGCCTCTTCGTCCGGATTCTGGGCTGCACGGTTGCTGAATTCTTTTCTGATATCCTGGATTGTTTCCTGACGTTTGGCGGGTCTGACCTCAGTCTTGATGCTGTCAGACGAGTTTCTGATGCGGTCTTTGTTCTGCTCGATGATGTAGGCCTGCCGTTCATATTGCAGAGCCGTCTTGGTGCGTCCGCTCATTTTTGCAGCGCGTGCGGCAAGATAGTATGCGGGCACGAAGTAGGGATATTGAGCGATGATTGAGTCGAAGTCGTTTTGGGCAGACTGCCACTGACGCAGCTCAAGCTGCGTCAGTCCGCGCTGATAGTAGGTTTCTGCGCTGCGTTGATTTCGTTCAAGTGCTTTGTCCAGATCGTCGAGGGCGTTGTTGTAGTCGCCGACCTCAAAGCGAATCAGTCCGCGGTTATAGTAGCATTGTGCATCGCCGTTTGAGAGTTTGACAGCCTGATCGTAATCAGCCAGTGCTGACCGGTAGTTATGTTGCCGGTAGTAGATGATGCCCCGGTTCATGTAGTCACCGGCCCACTTACTCCCGAGTGTGATGGCTCTGCTGATGGCTGTCAGGGCCTCCGACTCTTGCTCCTGCTGGAGCAGGATGAGGCCTCTTGCACTCCAGCAGGCGGCGTTCTGTGTATCATGGCTGATGGCGTTGTCTATGCTGTTCAGGGCAGATGCGGTGTCGCCCTTTTCGAGCAGTACGATTCCCCGGTTGAGAAACAGGTCGGCCGACTTGGGCTCACGGGTAATCAGGAAGTCAAGATCAGCGAGTGCGTCGTCATACTTCTGTTGCTTGGCGCGTGTATCTGCTCTGTTGATGATGTAGGCCTTGTTCTCCGGTGCAAATTCCAGGGCGCGTGTGAGGTCGTTCTCGGCGGCTTCATACATCCCCTGTTGCCGCCTGTTGTATCCTCTGACGTAGTATGCTCCCGGCAGGAAGGGGTTGCGCCTGAGGGCTTCTGAGCAGTCCTGCTCGGCTCCCTGATGGTCGCCGAGGTTGGTCTTCGCAATGGCCCGGTAGAAATAGGGTTCGGCGAGGTGTGACTTGATCTTGATAACCTGGTTGAAGTATTGGATGCTCAATACGTAGTCCTGAAAGTACAGCGCATTGCGTCCAATCGCCATGATGCGGTCGGTGTTTAACTGCGCATGAGTGGCAAAGCACGATGCGAGCAGCATGAATAGTGCCAGAATGGCTGTCCGCCGCTTTTTGTTCATCAGATCAGTTGCTGCCTTTGCAGTTGGCATTGGGGTCAAAGGTGCTTGGCACATCGAATTGCTCGTCCTGCGTATATCCCAGTTCAGGATGCGCAAAGACGTTCTTCAGGTAGATGCCTACGATGGGGAGAGCCATAGAAGCTCCCTGACCGAGTGCCATGCCGTCGAAGTGGATGTCACGGTCTTCGCCGCCGACCCAGCATCCGTTGACCAGTGACGGTGTGTAGCCCATGAACCAACCGTCAGAGTTGCGTTGTGTCGTTCCGGTCTTGCCGGCCATGGGGGCCTTGATGCCGTAGTTACGCCGGATACGTCCGCCCGTACCTCCGTCAATCACTGCGCGCATCATGTCAATCATCTTGTAACTCGTCTCTTCGCTCACAATCTCATGCGTCTCAGGCGTGAAGGTGGCTATCACATTGCCTTTGTTGTCTTCAATACGCGTGACGTACAGCGGGTCAACGCGTATGCCCTTGTTGGGGAATACGGTGTATGCATCGACCATCTCGGCTACCGATATGTCACAGATGCCGAGACATAACGACACGACGGGGTCCAGATGCGAACGGATGCCGAACGAATGCATCAGTTTGACGAGCGCTTCGGGGGTGTACAGGCTCATCAGGCAGGCGGTGACCCAGTTGTCCGAATTCTGAAGTCCCCATCTGATGGTCACGAGCCGTCCGTTGTTCTTGCTGTTTCCCCGTGGGGTCCATTTGCGGCCGTCAGCCTGCACGATGGTGATGGGTTGGCAGATGACCTGGTCGCACGGCCACATCCCTTCCTGCATCGCGAGGGTGTACAGGTAGGGCTTGACGGTCGAGCCAATCTGGCGGCGTCCGTCGTTGACCATGTCATACTGGAAGTATTCGAAGTTGGGACCGCCGACGTAGGCCTTGACATGTCCGTTGGTCGGATCCATGGACATGAATCCGCAACGCAGGAAGTGCTTGTAATATAACAGGGAGTCGTAGGGCGTGAGCAAGGTGTCTTTCAGTCCGTCATAGCTGAATACGACCATGTCGTTGGGTGTGTTGAAGGCTTGCCGAATCTGTTCGTCTGTGGCTCCCTCGCGCTTCATGCCGCGGTAGCGGTCGGTGTTGCGCATGCTGCGTTCAATCAACTTTTGCCGCTGTTCTGCCGTGAGCTGATTGCTGTAGGGGGCGTAGCTGCGGCCTTTTTTCTCCTTGAAGAAGTTTTTCTGCAGATATTGCATGTGCTCGTTGACGGCATCTTCTGCAATCTGTTGCATGCGCGAGTCGATGGTGGTGTATATCTTCAGGCCGTCGGTATATATGTTGTAGTTCGTGCCGTCCGGTTTCGTGTGCTTGTTACACCATCCGTAGAGCGGGTCGTGCTCCCACATGTAGCATGCATCTTCATACTCCTGATCCTGCCAGCTGGCAAAATCTTCGCGCACGGGTTTCTTGGCCATCATGATTTTGCGCAGATGCTCACGCAGGTATGGGGCAGGGCCGAGCTTGTGGTCCACACGCTGGAAACGGCTCACGTCCAGCGGCAGCTGCATGAGTGAGTCGCAGGCAGACTGATCCAGATAGCCATACTTGACCATCTGACTGAGCACGACATTGCGCCGTTCGCGTGTACGCTCGTTGTGACGGATCGGATTGTACATCGAGGGGTTCTTGCACATCCCGACGAGGGTGGCGGCTTCTTCAATTTTCAGATCGGCGGGAGAGGTGTTGAAGTAGACCTGTGCGGCCGATTTGATGCCGACGGCGTTGTTCAGGAAGTCAAATTGGTTGAGATACATCGAGATAATCTCGTCTTTGGTGTACAGCCGCTCCAGTTTGAGCGCAATGACCCACTCGATGGGTTTCTGCATCGCCCGTTCAATCAGTCCGTGTGAGTTGGGCGAATACAGTTGCTTGGCCAGCTGCTGCGTGATGGTGCTCCCGCCACCGTTGCGCCCCATCTTGACCAGTACGCGCAGGAGAGCCTTGGAGTCAATGCCCGGGTGATCGTAAAAGCGACTGTCCTCCGTAGCTATCAGGGCGTTAATCATGTAAGGACTGATGTCTTTGTACTGCACCTCAACGCGGTTCTCCTTGCTCTGATAGAACCGTCCAAGCAGTTGCAGGTCAACACTGTATATCTCGGAGGCAAACTTGTTCTGCGGGTTCTGCAGCTCTTCCAGCGGTGGCATGTAGCCAATCCATCCGTTGAAGATAGCCATGAAGACAAAAACCACTGAGATACACCCAACCCCAAAGAGTATCCATAAAGCCGTCAAGATGCGGCGTAACAGTTTGTGCTTTTTGTTGCTGTCGTTTGTCATGACGCAGGTCGTTCTTGTTGTTAAGCCCTTTGCTGAAAGGGCAGAAAATCTGATGTTAACTGCAAAGATAAGTCTTTTTCTCTGATGTTTCTCATCAATGGCCGATTTTGCGCGAGACGGCCCTGCCGGTATGCTTCCCGGGGTTGTAATCGGGGGATTCCGACAGGATTGTTTATGGGGCAGCAACTCCGCCGGATTTGGCGGAAGGGGAGCGGTGTGTGCCATCTTTGCCGATGGCGGTGCAGGCACGGTCGGCGTGTGCTCTGCTGCGCCGGTGGCGTTGTTTCTGCTGATGCCTTGCGTGCTGTTGCAGCCACGGGGCGCAGGTGCGCGGAAGGCTTTGCGGGTCCGTGCTGCTGTCGGCGGTGTGGTGGGTCGGCTGTTCCCGGTGTCTGTGTCCGGTGGAAAAGGTGAGACGGCAGGCTTAGGGGCGGTGTTGCCCGGCAGTGTGGTGTCCAAAGGTGTCAGACGGTGCTGTGGCGATTCCCTGCGCGGTGGGCAGAATGGCTTGATGACGGGCTTTTCAGTGAGATGCCGGAAACTTTTTGACTGTTAGGTTGCAAAATCAAAAAAGAGTTCGTACTTTTGCATCCGCTTTGGCAAACAAGCCATCAGGAAGGATGGGTGAGTGGCTGAAACCACCAGTTTGCTAAACTGACGTACGGGTAACCGTACCGGGGGTTCGAATCCCCCTCCTTCCGCGCAGACAAAGGATGTGGGCATGAATGGCCCGCATCCTTTGTCTGTATATCCGTCTGTGTCGGTCTGTCGGTGTCCGCTGCGTGTCGGTCAGGGGCTTGCACAGTTTGCCTGCGCGTTGCCGGGGCAGGACGTCCGGTTTTGTCCTTCGGAAGGGGGTGAGTGTCGCACGATGGGGCATATCATCCTTTTTTTTGATTATCTTTGCACAAATCAATGATACTTAAATGTTTATTACGATGAAAAAGAGAATGTTCATTGTGGCTGTGGCAGCTGCTTTCTGTGCATGCTCCGGTGGAAGCAGTGATGCAAATGCCGGACAGACAGCCGGCGACGGTGCATCGCAGGAGACCGCCGCTCCGAAGGTCTATTTCACGCAGGAGATTACTCCGGAGTCGCTCGTGAGGGTCTATCAGGCTCTGGGAGTAGAGGCCACAGGCCGTGTGGCGGTCAAGATCTCAACCGGTGAGGGGGGCAACACGCACTACCTGAAGCCGACTTTGATACGCAACCTCGTGGAGGCCGTTGACGGCACGGTCGTGGAGTGCTGCACCGCATACGGCGGAACACGTCAGGATCCGCAGAAACACTGGCAGACCATTCACGAACATGGTTTTGACAGCATCTTCCGCGTGGACCTGATGGACGAATTCGGCGACTTCAGGATTCCCGTTCAGGACACGACACACCTGAAGTATGATATCGTGGGCGAGCATCTGAAGAACTATGACTACATGATCAACCTGGCTCACTTCAAGGGGCATTCGATGGGCGGCTTCGGCGGTGTGCTGAAAAACGCCAGCATCGGGGTGGCATCAACGGCCGGTAAGGCCTATATCCACAGCGCAGGCAAGATGGAAACCACAGAGACGCTTTGGAGCAATACCGCTGAGCAGGATGACTTCCTCGAGTCAATGGCCGCTGCCGCACAGGCCGTTCATGACTACATGGAGGGCAGGGTGATTTACATCAACGTGATGAACAACATGTCGGTTGACTGCGACTGCAGCGGTCATCCTGAAACGCCAAGGCTGAAGGATATGGGTATCCTTGCGAGTCTTGACCCCGTTGCGCTGGACAAGGCCTGCCTCGACCTCGTGTTTACGCATCAGGCCGCTGAGGACGATGACGAACAGCCGCTCATCGAACGCATCAATCGCCAGCACGGCACGTACATTGTCGACTATGCCGAGCAAATCGGACTTGGCTCAAAGACGTACAGTCTCATCAACATCGACCGGCAATGAGCATAAAACGATGCCTGCTTAGCCTCCTGTGCATGTCGGCCGGTGTGCTGCATGCGCAGGACACACTGCGCAGTGTTGTGCTGGACGAGGTTGTGACCTCGGTTACGAAAAGTCCGGCCGACGTGCGTCGGCTGCCGCTGACGGTGAGTATCGTCGGGCCGGAGCGCCTCGGGCTGCATCATGCCAATTCGGTACTCGGCACCCTGTCGGAAGAGGTGCCCGGGCTGTATGTCACCCAACGTGGCATGATGGGCTACGGGGTGCAGTCCAACCCGGGTGGAACCATCAAGATCAGAGGGGTGGGCGGAATGGCTAATCTGCTCGTGCTGATTGACGGGCAGCCGCAGTATGCAGGCCTGTATGGACACCCGATAGCCGACAACTATCAGACCACCATGACCGAGCGCGTGGAAGTGATTCGCGGACCTGCATCGCTCTACTATGGCAGCAATGCCATGGGCGGAGTGGTCAATATCGTTACCGGCAGGGCTGCGCAATATCCGCCGCTCACCACCGTCAGCCTGGCAGGCGGGTCGTATGGCACGTTCGATGTCGGAGCACAGAGCCGGATGAAGCGCGACCGCTTCTCGGTGGCTGTCGGCCTGCAATATAACCGCACGGACGGGCAGCGCAGCAACATGGACTTTGAGCAGTATGCCGGCTATCTGAGCCTCGGATATGACCTCGGCAGCCATTGGCAGACCCTGCTCAACGGCAACCTGAACTACTTCAACTCTTCCAACCCCGGAAAACAGGATAACCCCATCACTGACAACGACATGCATGTGATGCGCTATACCGTCGCTGCCGGTGTGCAGAACAGTTATGAGCACACCTCCGGCTCGTTGCGGATGTACTACAATGGCGGCCATCACCGGATTGATAACGGTTATCGGCCGCAGGATGGCGAAATGCCGTCGCCCGTAGAGTATGTGCATAACGACCTGATGGCCGGGGTGTCGGCCGTTCAGACTTTCAGATTCTTCCCGGGCAACCAGACAACGTTCGGAGCCGATTGGCAGATATTCGGAGGGCACGCTTGGAATCAGCGGAAGGCTGACAAGGTGCAGACAGCAGACCTCATCCGTAAGACACAGCATGAGCTGGCGGCATACGTCGACTTCCGGCAGCAGCTGGCATCATGGCTCTCGGCTGATGTCGGCTTCAGGTATGACCATCATTCACAGACGGGAGGCGTATGCATTCCGCAGGGAGGACTGGCGTTCGTGCCGGCAGCCGATGCGCAGGTCAAGGCAGTCGTCGGCCGGGGCTTCAGGAATCCGACAATACGTGAGTTGTATATGTACGCTCCGGCCAATGATGACCTGAAACCGGAGAATATGATGAACTACGAACTGTCGTATCAGCATCACCTGTTGGGACGGCGGCTGATGTTCGGGGCGAACTTGTTCTATCTGCATGCTGACAACCTCATCGAGACGCGTGTTTCGGGAGGCCAGCCGCTGAACGTCAATATGGGGCGGATAGATAATGCCGGCCTGGAGCTGGAGGCGCACTGCAGCGTCTGGAAAGGCTGGTACCTGAGCGCCAACTACAGTTATCTGTACATGGACCGGCCCGTCGAAGCCGCTCCGGAGCACAAACTCTACGTGGCAGCACGCTACGAACACCGGCATTTCGGTGTGCACACTGCGCTGACCTGTATCGGCGGGATGCTCAAGGTCGACGGCAACGGAGCAAAGACCGGATATGCGATGTGGAATGCAGGAGCTGACTGGCATCTGAACAAGTACCTGTCGCTGTATGTCACGGCCGACAACCTGCTCGCTGTAAAATATGAGATAATCGATGGATTCCCCATGCCGCGCACCACATTTATGGGCGGCATGACTGTCACTTTCTGAACGCACTCTTATGAAGAAAACAATACTGCTGATACTCTCGGCGGTCTGCCTGCTCGGCTGTGCGAAGTCCGTGCAGCCCATGGACGGCCGGCAGATGCTGCAGCGGCTGAACGAAGAGCATCTGTCGCTGCTTGTACTCAACAATGACAGCCTGTCACAATACACGCAGCATGGCGTGCGTGACCTGCTTGCCCTCGTCGAGCAGGAGCCTGAGCGTCTGCGTGGGGCTGTCGTGGCCGACAAGACGATAGGCAAGGCTGCGGCAGCACTCATGGTGCTCGGAGGCGTGCGTGAAGCACACACCAACAACATCTGCACTCCGGCTCGTCTGATGTTGCAGGATGCAGGTGTGCATGTCTGCTACGAGAACGAGCTGCCGATGATTCTCAATCAGGATCAGACGGGGCAGTGCCCGTTGGACGCACGTCTGAACGAAACGGCCACAGCCACTGAATGCCTGCCGCTGATACGCAGTTTTTATGCCCCGAAAGAATCGCCCGACGCTCCTGTGGCAGTGGGCGAATAGGGCTTCTGTCGGCCGGAAGTCCTTTCCCGTATCATGATGTGAGTGCTATTCCCTCTTTCTGACTTATCTTTGCAGCCGATATGAAAAGATATGTGTTCCTCATCAGCCTTTGCGTGTCAGTCTTCGCAACAGCGCAGGATGCCGATAGTCTGCGCCTGTCAGAGGTGCGCGTCACGGCCCACCGCAAAGGCAACAGCATAAACCGCTTGGCGCTTCAGCAGACCGAAGATATCAGCCGCGCGGGACTCGTGAAGATGGCCTGCTGCAACGTCGCAGAGAGCTTTCAAAATTCGGCATCCGTTACCGTCGGCTACGCTGACGCCGTGTCAGGTGCGCGGCAAATCAGATTACTGGGGCTGACAGGCAACTATACGCAACTGCTCGATGAAAGCCGCCCGCTGGCACGCGGAGTAGGGAGTCCGTTCATGCTGAACCAGATTCCGGGATCGTGGCTCAACGGTATCTCCGTCTCCAAAGGGGTGACTTCGGTGGCACAGGGACATGAGGCTATCAGCGGACAGATTAACATGGATTTCCGTAAGCCTTCAGATGCGGAGCGTCTGTTCGTCAATATGTACATCGACTCTGACCTGCGGGGAGAGCTGAATCTTTCAAGCGCACTGAAGGTTAACCGGAGCGGACGGCTGCAGGTGGTCAATATGCTGCATGCTTCAACAGACACGCGGATTACGGATCACGACATGAACCATGATCATTTCCGCGATACTCCGCTGATGCGTCAGCTCAGTATTGCGAGCCGGTGGAATTATCTGGCAGCCAATGGCGTGCAGATTCGATGGGGACTCCGTGCGACCACCGAGGGACGTACCGGCGGCATGAACGACTATCGTCCGACATCAGCCGAGCGGACGCGTATGCAGCGTGGCGATACAGCATACTACGGCTCAAACCTGCGCAATCAGAACATCAGCCTTTACGCCAAAGTCGGCATCCCTCTGGGACGCTTGCTGGATGATCCGGACTCGATCCTCGACCCTCATCAGTCAAGCATCGCTGTCGTAGCCGACTACGACCGTTTTGCACACGAGTCCTACTTCGGCAGGAACGACTACGACGTATCTGAGCATACGGTCAGCATGAGTGCGCTGCTCAACTATTACTTCACGTATCGTTCAAGTCTGAATGTCGGCCTGCAGTCTTACCTCCGCTATTCCGATGAGCAGCTGCAGAACTGCCCCGGACACACCACCGCTACGTCATGGCTTGCATCGTGGCACGCGGCGCACCCTCAGGGGCAGCTGGTCGACCTCTCGCGTGACGAGGCGGAAGTGGGTGCCTTTGCTGAATACAACTATAGTCAGTCGGACAAGCTGACCCTCGTGGCCGGCGTGCGGGGTGATTACAACAGCTATACCCGCACGTTCTATGGCACGCCGCGTATGCACGTCAAGTGGAACCCCACCGGTCGTATTGCGCTGCGTGCATCTGCCGGACTGGGCTATCGGCTGATTCGCCCTGTGAGTGACAACATCGGTATTCTTGCCACAGGAGCCCTGATTGAGATTCCTTCCCCGAGTAGCAGGTTCGATCCTATGGAGCAGGCGCTGAATCTCGGACTGAGTTATACGCACACCATCCCGATGGGGCGTCTTGGCGCAGCGACGCTGAGCTTGGAGTATTTTCGGACGCAGTTTTTCAATACGGTCATTGTCGACCAGGAGCAGCAGGCTGAGCGTATCGTTATGTACAGCTCGGACAGAAAGAGTTTCACCAACAACTGGCAGGCGGATTTCTCATGGACACCCGTTGAGCGTCTGGAAGTCCTGCTGGCATTCCGCTTCTCCGACAGTCGCTACACGATTGACCGGCAGGATGGCAGCCACGTACTGGTTGAGCGCCCGTTGGTCAGCCGGATGAAGGGGCTGCTGAACGTGCAGTATGCCACGCGCTTCCGTCGGTGGGTCTTCGACCTGACTGCGCATCTGAACGGACGTTCGCGCGTCCCGACCACCACCGGTCAGCTTTCTGACGACCACCTGTCGCCAGTCTACCCGATGTTCTATGCTCAGGTCACCCACCGTATCAAGATGTGCGAACTCTATCTGGGCTGTGAGAACATTGCGGGATACATGCAGTCAGACCCAGTCATCAGTGCCGACGACCCGATGAGTGCGTCATTCAATTCGATGAACGTGTGGGGCCCGCTGATGGGGCGGAAGTTCTATTTCGGCCTGCGTTGGAGCCTCTATTGACACCGATTTGCCAGATTACCCAACTATCAATGATAACAGATATGAAAAGAAAGAATTTATTTGTGCTGACGATGCTCTTTGCTGCCCTGACAGTCGTGCTGCCCGTGCAGGCGCAGAAGACGAAGGCACGTCAGCAGAAGCAGCTCGTGACCGTAGTTTACCAGACTGATATTCACTGTGACGGATGTGCCCGCAAGATTATGAACAATGTGCCTGCCCTCGGGCGTGGCGTGGAAGATGTGCGGGTTGATGTGCCGACAAAGCAGGTGACCGTGACCTATGACGCGCAGAAGACGGGCGACGACAAGATTATCGCCGGCCTGAAGAGCATTGCGGTCAATGCCGTCAGGGCTGACAAGTAGGCGCAGCCGTCGTCTGCCGACAGGCGAAAACAAAGCGCGACATTCGGGATGACAGACCGAGTGTCGCGCTTTGTTGTTGTCTTATGTCCGCGTTCAGCTTTTACAATGCCTGTTCCGGTCGTTCTGGTGTCGAGCGGTCCGGATGTTGTCCGTCAGGCTGTTGTCTTACGTCCGCATTCAGCTTTTACGATGCCTGTTCCGGTCGTTCTGGTGTCGAGCGGTCCGGATGTTGCCCGTCAGGCTGTTGCCTTATGTCCGCGTTCAGCTTTTGTGGTGCCAGATCTGGTCCATCTTGTGCCGCACAGCCCAGGCGTTGGCCGTTGAGATGATGAGCAGCAGGAGCAGTCCGAAGCCGATGGACGTCATCATGCCCGGGGCGTCAAACTGCGGGAAGAAGTCGGCCATGCGCCGTATGTAGAGGCCGCGCACGATGCAGAGTATCAGCGTCGACAGTCCGAAGACCAGCGTGTTCAGGCTGAGGGTGAGCAGCTGATATGGGCGTGCCACGAGCGCGGGGCTGTAACCCAGCAGAAGCAGTGATTCGAGTTTCTGACTGTTTTTCTGCACCAGCAGGTAGATGCAGAGCATCAGAATATAGAAGGAAAGAATCATGATGAGCAGTCCGACGGACATCACGATGCTGACCACGAGTTTCAGTACGTAGCCCGTCTTCGATGACTCAAGCTTGTCGGCATTGGTGATGTAGTCATGACGGGTCAGGAACTTGGTGATGCGTTCGTCCGTTGGGTTGTTGACCTTGACGATGATGCGTGTGACGTCGGCTACGTCGTTGCCGGCTCCATAGATCTCGTTGGCCCAGTTCATGAACGAGCGCGGAACGAGAATCGTGTTCAGTCTGCCGCTGAAGCCCACGATGCGGCCTTTGTAGACGGCAGTCTTATGGTTCCCCCGGATGCGGATATCCATCTGGATGGTGGTGATGATGCCTTCCGAGACTTCCGGCAGGTTCCTGCTCTGGGCAAAGCCGAAGTTATACAGGTCCAGATAGTCGCGCGGCAGGATGATGGGAATCTCCTGCTGTCCTTCCTGCCATGACCAGTCGGCTGTCATGGCGTCGACAAACTGATCGTCGACCGACTCGAAGAACATGTCTGTCGACAGTCCTCCGATGCTCGGCATGCGCACGCCGGCGCTGACGCTGAATGTGGCCGGGGCGAAAGTCCCGACGGATTCGACGAAGGGCTGGGCTTTCAGTTCGTCCAGTTCGTCAGTGCTGAAGCTGCTCTTGGCTCCCGTGAAGGTGTTGCGGTCGGCTACGCGCTTGCTGACAATCAGGTAGTCACCGTTCATAAAGCTGTCGTCAGCCTGATAGATTGCCTGCGTGTCGGTGTAGAACTGCATCCCAATCATCACGATTGACATGCCTATGAGGCTTGCGAGCGTAAAGCCGGCAAACTGTGCGATGCTGATGTGTCTGCGGAGGAGTTTCCAGACGAGCGTCATGGTGTGTCGTTTTTTTTTGTGCTGTAAGACCGGTGCTCATGATGTACCGGGCTCACAGTCTGAGGGTGTGATCGTAGTTTAGCGGCAGCCGCTTGCCGATGCTGGTGGCGATGATGGCGGCTCCCTGACGTGTGGCTTCCTGTTGCAGCAGCTCGGCCATGACGGCAGCGTTCCGGTCGTCCAGATGGCTGATCGGTTCGTCTGCCATAATGAAGTCTGCCGGCTGGCACAGGGTCCTGATCAGTGCTACACGCTGCTGCTGACCGAACGACATCTGTCCGATGAGTGCCTCGCGCTTATCGGCAATCCCGAGCCGTTCAAACCACTGGTCAATCTGCTCACGGGTCTGATGATGCGTCAGGTTGTTCTTGATCAGCACGTTCTCCAGGGCTGTCAGCTCGGGGAAAAGGCGGAGCTCCTGCCACAGGATGGACAGATGCCGGCAGCGCGTGTCGACCCATTGGCCTACGCTGTATGTGCGCGTGTCGTCTTCGTCAAACAGAATCTGTCCCGTGTAGTCATGGCGGTAGCCGTACAGAAAGCTCAGCAGCGACGATTTGCCGGTGCCGCTGGCGGCTTCTATCAGGTAAGTCTTGCCGCGTTCCAGCGTGAGGTCCTGTTGCCAGACGTCGCTGTCGAGGTCTTTGCGTGCGGCAAAGACCTCAGGCAGCAACTGTTTCAGGCGTATGGTGCAGATGTGTCGGGTCATGACCGAATTTGTTGTTTCACAGACGCTTTCGGCGCTGTGTCTGTTCAGAGAGTTGTTACGGTTTCCTCAAGGGGCTCTATGCTTCCTGTTACATCAGTTCGGCCGGCATATAGTCGTAGTCGTAGAGTAGTTCGGCCGGCTCTTCAGCAGCAGGTTCTGCTTCGTAGTCGTAGACTTCAGCAGGCTCTTCGATGTATCCGTAGTCGTCTGCGTCATATACAACTGCCTCTTCGGCAGCCTCGTAGTCGTATGACTCACCGTAGCCCGTGTCGTAGGTCTGTCCTGTCAGCGCAGTGCTCACGCAGGCATCGACAATCTGCTTGAACGCGTTCGTACGCTTGTCCGACAGTTGGATGTTGCAGTGGCTCGTGTTAATCGTCGATGCGATTGTGATATATTCGAACATGTCGAAAATCTCTTCATACCGGCTGTATGTCCGGCTGTCAATCTGCCGTACGATGTTGCTGAAGTCAACGAACATGAAGGCGTTGGCTCCCTTGATATCCTGTTTGAACCGGTTCATGCGGCTGTCGTCTGACTGCAGCATCTGCTCGGGGCGTTCATTGCCTATCAGGCCGTACAGCGTGTGTCCCGACTGGCCGTAGTTGAGCTGTATGCCATCGGCGGCAAAGGCATATCGGTTGTTGCCGACGGTCTTGACCAATGAGGCAGCCTGCCGGTCCTGAAGGATGAAGTAGTTGATGTCGTCGACGATGTCGGTGCCTTGCACATCGGCTGCCAGGCCGCCGTAGAAGTTGATGCTGCCATAGCGGCCTTCGTCGTTGCCGAAGCGTCCACCGAAGGCAATGTCGCCGTCCAGCTTGCTGATGATGGACTTGATGCGCTCCACGTCCGGAATCTGATTGATGTACTGGGCAATCAGCTGGTTCTGCATCAGGATGTCAACGAGGCTCTTGCCGTTGAAGTTCGTGGCGAAGTAGAAGTTGCCGTTCTCGGGGCAGAGGTTCAGGTAGTCGGCTTTCAGCGTGCTGTTGCCCAGAATCCGGCTGTAGCCCTCGGCGACGTCTTTGTCGTTGATTTTCGACTGACCGTCAATCACGATTTTGCCGTCTTCAAAGTCGAGGTGCGAGACTCCCTCGACGTCCATTATGTTGCCCAGCAGGGCGTACACGGCCTGCAGTTCTGTGTTCTGCTCGATGCGCGACATGGTCTTGCTCCAGTTCTGGTTGTTGATGTAGCAGGCGAGGTCATGGCTGTCGGCGTCCATGCCGTCATACCCCTGTGTGCTGACAAACCGGTCTTCTTTCTTGAGGTTGAAGCAGGTGCTGAAGTCGTCTTCGGTGATGGTCGGTCGCTGCATGTTCATGAGCAGGATGGCGGCCGATTTGTTGAACGCCAGTCCGGTGTTGCCCTCGGTGGCATATTTGAAGCCGTCGCCTTTCTCAAAGTCCATGTCGAGCTGGCTGAACGTATCTTCGATGTCGCTCTGGCTGTTCACTTTCATCACGACGCCGATCAGCATGTCGGGGGTCATGAAGATGTAGGCCGGCTCTCTGGGGTCGACGCCCCATTTGTCAACGTCTTCCATCAGGCTGCGGACATCATCGGGAACGGAGGTCATAGCCATCTTGAGCAGGGGGGAGTCTTTCAGACCCGACTTCTCAAACAGTGTCTGGGTGTTGACTGACATGACGAAGCTTGCGTCTGCCGGAATCACCGTTACGTAGTCGGCTGTCTTGCTGCATGCTGCAGCCAGCATCATGAGTGCTGAAAGCACAATCAGATTGCGCATTTTTTTCATAATGGACATGTTTTTGTTGTGTATGTTGTTTGCTTATATATAATGTGCAAATGTACAGCGTTTTTGTCTAATGCTCAAATCGTGGCGATGCTGCCGGATGCTTCCCTGCTGCCGTAGCCGCCGGATTTGCTGCCGGTGCAGCTTTGTGCGGCGGCTGCGCTGTGGGCCCCGTGTCGGTGTAACGCTGCTGCCGTCTGTGGCAGCGGGTGTTGCCGTCGGTGCAGGCTGCCGGCCGTCCGTCGCTCCCGGCTGCGGGTGAGCTCAACGGTTCTCCCGTGCTGTCTCCGCCGGGCTTCGGAGCGGCGCAGTGCTTGCGTGGCTTCTGCGCCGCCGGCTCTGCCTGTCGGGAAAGCGTGGGGGCTATTGTGGCTGTTGTGGGGAGTCGTGCTTCTGCTGCATGGCTTCAAGCAGCGGCAGGAAGCGCGGGTCGTCGTGCAGTTCGTCCAGATCCGGATCGCGGCGCATGTGGTCCGTGTCGTCAAACCCGGCCCTGACGGCTTCGCTCAGATGCTCGAAGGCTTTGTCCGGCCGGTGTGTCAGGGCGTAGAAGCAGGCTGCGTTGTAGTGCGCGGAACCCATGTACTCCTCTTTGGTCATCAGGAGCATTTCCTGAATGAGTTGTTCGCCCTTGTCAACCTCACCGAGCAGGGCGTATGCAAAGAAGGCGTCGGAGTAGACGTAGTTGAAGGTGTCGATGCTGACGACGTGACGCATGTCTGCCATGGCGTGCGCTGTGTCTCCCAGTGCGAGATACGCGCGTCCGCGGTGGTAGATGGTCTGTGGCGTCTCGGGGCGCAGCGAGTCTGACACGTTGTAGTCACGCAGGGCCTGCTCATACTGACGCAGCAGCATGTGATACTGGGCGCGCTGGTCGTAAGCCGGCGCATCGGGCCGGTCGGCGTTGAGCCTGATCAGCGTGTCCAGCGTAGCAATGGCGTCGGCCGTCAGTCCCTGTGCCTGCAGGATCTCTGCCCGCAGGGCAAGATGTGCGTTCGACTCCGGGGCGAGCTGTCCGGCCACGTCGGCGTAGTGGAGGGCTTTGTCATACTGGTGCAGCGAGACGTAGATGTCTGCTATTATGCCCGCCAGTGCCGGCAGGCGTTTGTGTTCCAGCCCGATCTGGTAGTATTCGGCCGCTTCCTGCAGCCGCCCCAGATGTTCGCAGGTCTTTCCCAGCAGCAGCGGATACCGGCTGTCGAGCGGATGCCGGTCTGTCTGTTCTTTCAGCCGCTCAATCAGCACGTCCGGCCATCGCTCAAGGATGTCCTGCTCCGCAAGGAGGGGGGCGTCGTAATCCTTATGGATGACAGCGAGGATAAGGTTGTCTGCCGCGCCGACCGAATCGTTGAGCATCGCCAGACAGTGGGCCTTGGCGTTGTACGCATAGCCGTATTCGCTGTCGTAGGTCAGGACGGAGTCAAGCATCTCGACGGCCTTCCGGGGCTGATTGAGGCGCATGCATATCTCACCGAGCCCGACGAAGCCGGCGGGGCGGTTCAGGTCTTTCCTGATGAGCGACATGAAGTTCTTCTTTGCTTCGCTGTATTGTCCGTGCGAAATCTGTGCCCATCCCAGCCGGTTGTAGGCATTGCTGTTGGTCGGATCTGTCTTCAGGGCTTTCCGGAAGCTGCGGACGGCCTCGTCATATTGGTTGCCTTCAAGCTGGGCCTTGCCGATGTTTGAGAGGTTGGCGGAGCGCATCTCCAGGTCCTGTTTGGGCAGGGCTATGTCGGCTGCAAGCCCGGCTTTCAGGGCTTCTTCCGGTCTTTCGGCTTCGGTCAGGATCATGCAGAGCACCAGCTGTCCGTATCCGTCTTCAGGATGCGCTTCGCCGTAGGTGCTGAGCCGCTGTATGGCCTGCTCCGTCAGTCCGTAGGCGTGCATGTCGTAGGCTTCGAGTATCTCGGGGGCTATCCGGCGTTCGTAGGGCTTGGCTGTCGTGTAGACGGCAGGTGTGAGCAGGCAGCAGGCTGCGAGAATCGTTCGGAAGAAGGATGTTCTCATGTCTTTAAATTTTATGAATCAGTGAAAATGACGTATTTTTGCGTATCAAAAATTAAGCCAAAGTTGAGCGTCAAGTCTGGCATACGGTTTCTTCTGTGCGCGGTGCTGTGCATGGCGGCCATGGGCCTGCAGGCACAGCAGACACGCGTCTACGGCTATGTGGTCGACACGGACAACCGCGGGGTGGACCTGGCCAATGTCTATGTCAGGGGTACTACGGTCGGGACGACGACCAACCGCAACGGCTACTACGACCTGATGATCGGGCGGGCCGATTCGGCCACGATTGTCTACTCTCTGCTCGGCTATAAGACCATTGAACACACGATTGTGCCGGGGCGGCAGCAGGTGGTGCAGATCAGCGTCGTGCTTGAGCCTGACGTGACGGAGCTGGGCGAGGTGCAGGTGCGCACGCAGCGTCATCAGGTCGGCTCGATGGAGACGCTCGACGCACAGTCGGCAAGGCTCATGCCCGATGCTTCGGGGGGCAGCATCGAGTCGCTCCTGATTACCTTCGCCGGCGTCAGCCAGACCAACGAACTGAGCTCGCAGTACAGCGTCAGGGGAGGTAACTTCGACGAGAACTGTGTCTATGTCAACGGCATCGAGGTCTATCGTCCGCAGCTGATACGGGCCGGACAGCAGGAGGGACTCAGCTTCGTCAACCCCGACATGGTCGAAAACCTGCAGTTCTCGGCCGGCGGCTTTGATGCACGCTATGGCGACAAGATGTCGTCGGTGCTCGACATCACCTACAAGACCCCGACGGCCTTTGAGGCCAGCGTCACGGCAGGCCTGCTGGGCGCTACAGCCTATGTCGGAACGGGCGGCAAGGGCTTCACGCAGATGCACGGCATACGCTACAAGACCAATCAGTATCTGCTCGGAACGCTCGACACCAAGGGCACCTACAAACCCAACTTTATCGACTATCAGACCTACATGACGTGGCGGCTCGACCGGCATGACCGCTGGCGGCTCTCACTGCTGGGCAACTTCTCACAGAACAGCTACAAGTACATCCCGCAGGAGAGCAGCACCTCGTTTGGCACCTACGGCATGGCCCGCAATCTGACGACCTACTTCGAGGGCAGCGAGGCTGACCTGTTCAGGACGGCCTTCGGCGCAGTGGGGGTGTCCTATGAGCCGAACAGGGCGCTGAAGCTCAGCATGACGGCGGCGGCGTTTCATACCAATGAGCGCGAGACCTATGACATCACCGGGCAGTACATGCTCTCCGATGTGCCGCAGGCCGACGGACAGGAGTCGACGGTGCTCGGGGTGGGGACCTATCATGAGCATGCCCGCAACAGGCTGGACATGACGGTGGCCACACTGTCGCATCAGGGACGCTGGCAGCATGCGGACAACAGGCTGGAGTGGGGCGCGTCGCTGCAGGTGGAGCGTATCGACGACAGAATCGGTGAGTGGGAGTGGCGCGACTCGGTGGGCTACACCCTGCCGCACACACAGGCCGGACCGCTCGAGCTCTACTACAACCTGCACAGCAACGTGCGCCTGACAGGCACGCGCCTGCAAGCCTACGTGCAAGACCAGTACCGCTGGCGCACCTCGGCCGGACTGTTCAGCGTCAGCGGCGGTGTGCGCATGCACTATTGGGATTACAACAGTCAACTGATAGCCAGCCCGAGAGCT
>JAFUXZ010000122.1 GCA_017470795.1 Paludibacteraceae bacterium | reverse complement strand
GAGACTCGGTCTGAAGCCAGATGCTTTCTGAATGCGAACGCAACGAGGGGACGCGCACGCATGTGGCACTGACCATGACGTCTGAATGCATGATCTTACGCGTCTCTTGATGCATCTTCATTTCTTCCTTCGTGTAGTCATTCTCCACAAAAACATCCACCTGCGGAATAAGGTTGTACGCCAGTTGGTAGGCAAACTTGTTGATTGTCACAGCCTCGCCGGCCAGTAACTGCCGATATTGGTCTTCAAGTTCTTTCATGGCCTGCAGGCCTGCTCCACTGGCCGCCTGATATGTAGCCACGTGAATCTTGCGTATGTGACTGACAGCCTCAATGGCTCGCAGGGCGGTGACCATCAGGATGGTTGTACAGTTGGGATTGGCAATGATTCCAAGCGGGTGGTTGAATGCATCTTCCCGATTGACTTCGGGGACAACAAGCGGGACATCGTCGTGCATCCTGAAGGCAGAAGAATTATCAATCATCACTGCACCATGACGTGTGATGTCTTCGGCAAACTCCAAAGAGACACTTCCACCAGCCGATGTGAAGGCGATGTCAACACCCTGAAACTGATCGCCATGATGTAGTTCTTCGACGATGATCTGACGGCCTTGAAACTCATATGTTTGTCCGGCACTTCTGCTTGAACCGAAAAGCCGGAGTTGGCTGACGGGGAAGTCGCGTTCAGACAGGATGCGGATGAGTTCCTGACCTACGGCACCGCTGGCGCCCACGATGGCAACATTCATAGTGTATAGTGAGTAAATGGTTATATGTTAGATTTCTGTGGCATTGTCTCATCTTCCGGTCACGACAACCGGCACTTTATGCCTGATGTGCCTGCCGGTCTGGGCGTTATAGGCCTCAAACATGAGTGCATAGATGCCGATGGTGGCATTGCGTCCTTTTTCTGTCATTCCATCCCATACAAGCACACCTTCGGTGGAGAGTATCTCGCCATCGGCGATGGTGGCTACACGCAGGCCGGAGGGTGTATAGACCCTAACGACGGCGGCGTAGCCGTTTTCGGGCATTTGATAGTGAATCAGACAGACATCCTGATAGCCATCTCCATCAGGGCTGAAGGCTTCGGGGTCGAGCCGGATGCTTCCGGAAGGTTTGTCGTCCAACGACCGGTATTGCGAATTGCGCATACCGGGAGTCCCATATTGATGTTCGGAGGCAGAAGAGTGCCATGTCGTTGCATCTTCGGACGGGAGCTCCGGATGAATGCGCTCCAAAGCGACACCTTTCCGTTGTTTAATGAGCGGATGGTGCATCTTGGGCGTATAGCTGACCGAATCGAGTATCGTCGAATCAGGGTTAAGCAGATAGACTGTTGCACCTCCATTGGGTAGGGCCTGGCGCCATTTTGTCTCGACAATTCGCGCGCTGTCAGGACACTGGTGATATTTCCGGACACGTACCGCACTGTCGGTCAGCGCGACACATTCATGATCCATCAGCGTAATATCATCGGGAAAGACATTTCCACGGTTGAAGGAGCCGTTGGCCTTGCGTGTGGTGATAATCAGACCGCTGACGTCAAGCGGGGACGCTGTGCGGTTGATAATCTCAACGTATTCTGATCCGTCAGCAGGAGCGTCGAACATCAGTTCATTGATAGCGAGCGCCTGTTCGGGAACGCTCGGGAGAACCTGACCGTCACCGGGCCTGTCAGACGGATTGTCGGGAGTGACAAGGTCAACGTCCGGTGAACCGTCGATGCTGATGTTGTCAAAGTAGAAGTCATTGCCGCGTTTTGAGGTGCAGTTGACAAGGATGCCGCACCATGCACTCCCGGCAAGTCGCGAATGGAGCGTGTCACCGACGTAGGTCGGGTCGGTATCGCCCCATGTCTGGTAGGACAGTGCCCATTGGCCATTCTGTGCGCGTGTGGCGGTGATGGTCATGCGGTGCAGCTCGTTGGCGTTTAGGAGGTCTTTGGGCCCGCTGATGAGGGTATGATGCGTGGAGCCGTCCTGCCAGCATAGCGAGATGTCATGACGTGTCCCGCCGAACTTGACGTAGTAGGCATGGCAATAGGTCAGATCGTCAGTGTCCGAGGCCAGATAGACAGCGCAGTAGTTGCTGGAGTTAGCGGTGCCGACGACGGCAAGGTCAAACTGCCACGTGCCGGCACCGATGGCAGTGCTGGGGGTGCATAGCCATGCCGTCTGCTGACCGCTTAGACGGCTTTGAAGCCATCCGTCTGTGTTGACACGAAAGCAATCGGCATGACCGCTCCATGTGGGTGAGCCGCTAAAATCGCCATCGGCAAAAGTGTCGTGAACCTGTGCCATGCAGGAGCATGCGACAGCCCACATCATCAGGATGCTGCATAGACGGGTCAGGCTGTGTGTGCGAAGCGTCATGAACGAAAGCAAAGCGACCATGATGGGCGATATGGTTCTATTCGGTCTTGATGGTGCGTTTGAGCGCACGGCGTATCTCATCGCGTAAGGTCATATTCTGACTCTCGACGACATTCTTGCGGGTGGGTGAGAAGTCCTTGGCATACTTGCAGCGGGCCAAACCAATCTTCAACTTGCCGTTTTTGGTGCGTGCATTGACTCCGAGGCGCAGTGGACGAAGCAGAGAGACATGGTAGTCATAGGTCATGTCAAGATTATGTCGCCCGCCAACGGCAGCGCGGTAGTTGTTAATCGCAATCAGAAAGGGATAGATGTCGATCTCCTTGTTCCACAGCGTGATTTCTGCCGAGATGCTGTCGGCCACCATCTTGCCTCTGCGTTTGAATAGCAGCAGACGTGCGATCTTGGAGAAGGTTTGATTGTCAAGCAGTTCAAGGCTGTCGCCACGGATGGAGAGCGCACCGATTGTTGTCGAGGGCTTCAGTTCGTATTTTGCATTCATGTAGGTCTCGACCGCCATGTGAAACTCGGCGTTTCCGGAGAACGTGCTCAACATAGGAAGCATTGTGTCGACATCGGGGAACATCCGGAGCATTTCTGCAATGTGAATGTCAAGCAGGTGAATGTCGGCTCCGAGATAGATGTGGTTGCGTCTGGGAGTGCGGTAGATGCCGGTGAGTTGAAGTTTGGCGGCCTGGCAGATGAAGCCGATTTCTTCCAATATCACAGTACCGTCCTGCAGGTAGACATTGCCCCCGAGGTTGTATGCCAGTTCGCGTCCAATCCGGGCATTTTTGATGTCGGTGTGCAGGGCGATATTCATGTTTTGCGGGACGATGAACGGGTTTCCCTCCGACTCGTCTTTGTCGGCCGCAGCCAGCATGTCGGCCTGCATGGCAGAATCGGCACCGACTCCGCTGAACAGGTCCATCAACTCGTTGACATCGGTCATGTCGGAGGTGAAAGTCAAGTCACCGGACAAGAAGCCCTCGTGCGCGATGTATTCACCTACATCTTCAAGAGTGCCGGAGAGGTGGAAGTCGGAATTACCGATGACAAACTCGCTTTTCTTGATGTCAAAGAGCTGGTTGCTGTAGTTTAGACTGATGTTGGG
>JAFUXZ010000121.1 GCA_017470795.1 Paludibacteraceae bacterium | reverse complement strand
GTTGTGCGTCTGCACAAACTGTTTGTCATCCAGATTGCGCACACAAATCACAGCCGTTACTTTGTCGCCCGACTCAATGTTGAGCATATTCTGGATTGCGCGTCCTTTGGATGTCTTGTCTCCTTCAGGAAGGTTATATACTTTATACCAGTAACACCGGCCGTTCTGTGTAAAGAACAGCATTGTGTTTCGTCTGGTAGCAGTGTAAATATATTCGATAAAGTCTTCGTCCCGGCTTCCACTTCCTTTACTTCCGACCCCTCCGCGTCCTTGAGCACGGAATTCCGAGAGAAGTGTTGACTTGATGTATCCTCTGTGTGAAATCGTGATGACCATATCATCATCAGCAATCAAGTCTTCATCCGTAATTTCGGCAGCATCATAACTAATCTGTGTGCGGCGTTCGTCCCCATATCTTTGCTTAATCTCAAGCATCTCGTCTTTAATAACTCCCATACGCAGTTCCTCGTTAGCAAGGAGTTCTTCAAGATGCTCTATCAATTTCTGCAGTTCAGCATATTCTGCACGCAATTCCTCCACACGCAGGCCTGTCAACTGGCTCAGGCGCATATCTACAATGGCCTTCGATTGGATGTTATCCAAATCGAAACGTGCTTCCAGGGCCGACATTGCATCGGCAGGCGTACGGCTTGAGCGAATTATCCGAATTACCTCATCGATATTATCAACGGCAATAATTAACCCCTCGAGAATGTGTGCTCGTTTTTGAGCGGCAGCCAATTCAAAGCGTGTCCTGCGCGTCACAACATCCAGACGGTGCTCGACGAATGTCTTCACCATGTCAAGCAGGTTGAGCAGACGTGGGCGTCCCTTGACTAACGCGATATTATTGACCGAGAAGGCTGATTGCAATGCGCTCAGCTTGTACAGTTTATTTAGCACAACGTTCGCATTGGCGTCACGTTTCACGTCAATAACGATAGAAATTCCCTCCTTACTGTTCGTGTGATCTGATATATCAGCAATGCCTTCTATCTTTTTGTCACGGACAAGGTCTGCTATTTGCTTCACCATGTCCGCTTTGACTACCTGATAGGGAATTTCTTTGATGATGATGCGTTCACGCCCATCACGTTCGGTCTCGATTTCTGCTTTTGAGCGGATAACGATTTTGCCTCTTCCGGTTTGGAATGCGTCACGTACGCCCTGATATCCGTATATGATACCACCAGTGGGGAAATCCGGAGCCTTGATATAATGCATCAGGCCATCAACGTCAATACTCCGATCATTGATATATGCCACAATGCCATCAACCACTTCGCTCAAGTTATGCGGAGCCATGTTGGTAGCCATACCTACGGCTATACCAGCCGCTCCATTGACGAGCAAGGCCGGTATACGGGTGGGAAGAACCGTCGGCTCGCGCAAACTGTCATCAAAGTTTGGCACCATATCCACGGTATCTTTCTCTATATCACTCAACATTTCTTCTGCAACCTTGCTCATACGTGCCTCTGTATATCGCATTGCTGCAGCGCCATCGCCATCTATTGACCCGAAGTTACCCTGTCCATCAACTAACACACTGCGCATGTTCCATGGCTGTGCCAGATGAACTAACGTACCATATATACTTGAATCGCCGTGTGGATGATATTTACCCATGACTTCACCGACTATACGGGCAGATTTTTTTGTCGGTTTATCGCTGGTATTCCCCAATTCATGCATCCCGAACAACACACGCCGCTGTACGGGCTTCAAGCCGTCGCGTGCGTCAGGCAATGCCCGGGCCACAATTACAGACATGGAGTAGTCAATATAGGACGAACGCATTTGTTCATCAATATCGACCTTTATGATTCGATCATCCGGCGTTAGCGGAATAAATGTTTCATTTTCAGCCATTTAGTTTCTGTTTAGAGTTTTTCAAAAAAGCATGTAAAGATAAGTATTTTAAGCGGATTAGCCAAAGGCCAAGAACATGCTTTTTTGATTTTTTTCATCGAAGATGCTCCACATAGACAAAGCAGTTATGCAAACAACTGAGATTCATCGGTTTATCCTCAAAAAAACCATATACGGATGAGCCGGATCCAGACATACTTGCATAGGCGGCTCCAAGCTCATAGAGTTGCTGTTTGATATGCTTAATCTCCGGATAGAGCGGAAAGACGGTTGTCTCAAAATCATTTACGACATGGTCTCGCCATGTTGCTATAGGCCTCTGTTCTACCATCTGTTTCAGAGAGCATTGTGGCTGATGTGGACGTATGCCCCGATAGGCCTCAGCCGTGGAGACGCTCACCTCCGGTTTGACCAGCATCAGCCACATGCCCGACAGATGTAGCGATACAGGCTGGAAGATATTACCTATCCCGGTTGCATAGACCGGAGCATTTCGGATGAAGAAAGGACAATCTGCTCCAAGTTGTGCGGCATAACTTTCAAGTTCAGTTTCTGACAATCCGATTGCAAAAAGTCGATTCAACTCAATCAGCATATATGCCGCATCTGCACTTCCTCCTCCAAGACCGGCTCCAAAAGGCACCTGTTTATGCAGGTGCACACGGACTCCGCCAATATCATACTTGTCACGCATCAAGTTATATGCCCGTACAATCAGGTTATCTGATTCCGGACACAGAACCGGAATACCCGAGGTCGTCAGGGCGCAGCCGGACGTATGCAGGTCAACAGTCACTTCCAACTCGTCATGCAGCCCAATCGGTAGAAACACCGTCTCCAGCTCATGATATCCATCGGGTCGGCGTGATACCACGTTAAGTCCTATGTTGATTTTTGAATTTGGATAAATCATCTTTACGCGTGTAGGTCGTGAGCATTTTTATCGTAACAACAAATTCTCATCCTGAAACAAAACAACTGGAGCCCGCAGGCATTCAGGCTCCAGTTTGAGGGTTTATATAACGCACCCGGAAACCGGATGCTTTCTCTGTTAACGCAGTTTGTTCTCCCATGCAATGCGAAGGGCAACCTCCAGGATTCTTGTATTATCCAATCGCACCAATCCGCCATCCGGACCCGGCTCTATATGCAACCCCATTCCGTTCGGAACTTTTCCGCCAAAGTAGCTGCGAACTTCATCTGCTGTTATTCCAAGTTCTTCTGCTATCTTGGCGGAACTCCCGCTTGGCAGACTGTCTTTTACCTCGCGCAGGGCGTTAAATGTTACTGTCATTGACATAGTCGTATGTGTTATAGTGTTAATAGTTCTTATAATTTCTCATCTATAATCGAAATCTTTTCTGCAACCGTCTTAAGTTCGGCCTTGAGCGAATCTATCTTGCGCTTCATCTGATCGATAAGTGCATTTGAGCCTTTCGACTTGGAGGAGAAGAAACCGATATTGTTCTCACTGGTTGCGATTTCCTGCTTGAGCGTCTCATAAACCCGCATCAGTTTGCGACGTTCGTCAGAGAGTCTGTCACCACCCTTCTTGCTCATGTCTTCAAGATTGGAACGGAAGGTGTCAATGCGACGTTTTTCTGCATCCACATGCAGAGCATCAAACTGCTTGTCAACAGCGGCCCGATAGCGCTTATACAGCTTCTCCTTTTCGCTGAATGGCACGTGCCCTATCATATTATACTCTGCCATCAGCTCACGCAGCGTGGCCAACGTGGTCTCATTGTCTGCGTCATTGTTCAGGTTCTCGATTTTCTCTATCAATTCGCGTTTGAGCACCAGATTGTGCTGCTCCTCCTCATGCTTTCCTGCAAATTGCGCTTTCTTGCGTTCGAAGAACGTGTCACATGCAGTTTGGAAACGTTTCCATACAGCTTCTGAATACTTGTGGGCGGTTGGGCCTATGGTTTTCCATTCTTTCTGCAGTTCGACCAGTTTATCAGTTGTCTGTTTCCATTCCGAACTCTGATTCAGTGCTTCAGCCTGTTCGCACAGGGCTGTCTTCTTGGCCAGATTTTCATCTTGCACAGCCTTGACCTGCTTGAAGAATTCCGTCTTTGCCTCAAAGAACCGGTCACATGCCACACGATAGCGGTCATATATCTGTTGATTAACCTTGCGGGGAGCAAATCCGATTGAGCGCCATGCTTTCTGAACCTCAAAGACCTGCTGCGTCATCTCGTCCCACTTTTTGTTTGAGGTAAGCACGTCAAGGTCTATCTGCTCCAGCTGTTCACAAAGCTCGGTTTTCTTCTGATAGTTTTCTTCTTCGCGTTCATGCAGTTTGTCGAAGAAGTCCTGATGCTTCTTGTTGATGACGGTACTGGCTTCCTTAAACTTAGCCCAGATTTCTTCACGTATCTCACGCGCCACGGGCCCGGTTTCTTTCCATTTTGCATGCAGGTCCTGCAACTCCCTGAATGCTGCCACCACGTCTGCACGTTCTGCCAGTTGTTCTGCTGCCTGAACGAGAGAGGTCTTTATTTCCAGATTCTTCTTGAAGTCATAGTCTCGCAGCTCATTGCTGATCTTGACCTGATCGTAGAATTGCTCTCTGTACAGATTGTATTTCTTCCAAAGGTCATTGGACACAGTCGGGGGCACTGCCCCTATTTCATTCCACTGCTGCTGCAACTGTTTGAATTCAGACATTTTCTGCATCACATCGCCTTCGTCCTCCGTGAGCTGTTTCATCCGCTCAATGATGCCTTCCTTCTTCTTCTGATTCTCCACGCGCTCCTGCTCCTGACCTGCGAGTTGTTCTGCACGAATTTTCTTGTATTCGCTGAGCAGTTGCTTCAACTCTGTCTCCTGCTCATCGACCGGAACTGCGGGAGCGGTCTCGTCAGCCTGTGCTTCTTCGATTTCGGTTTTTACGGGTTCATGGTCCGTGTGTTGTATTTTGTAGAATGCCTGCTTCACAGCTTCAGCCACGTCACGAAGATTCTCGGCTTTTTCGCTTACCGCTGC
>JAFUXZ010000120.1 GCA_017470795.1 Paludibacteraceae bacterium | reverse complement strand
TGAAGATGGAGAACAACATCCAAGCCGAGGCCGACGGCACGGTAGCCAAAATCTACGTCCAACCCGGTCAAAACGTAATGCAGGACGACACCCTGCTCGACATCGAATAGAATCAGACACACTCCATGGCAGCCGTCGCCCGGTGCGACAAAGACGGGTGACGGCTGCCGACCCTATTAGCCCTTGTGAAACTAAAAACCAGTATGAAACGTCTGATTCCGCTTATTATCGCTCTTCTGACACTTGTGCCCTGCACTGTCGCTGCACAAGACGCAGAAGACAACAACTCGACCTCGACCATCGTGGCCGCCGCCTCTGACGACGAGGTGCAGACGGTCGCAACAGACCTTACAGCCGAAGAAACACCGGCAGAAGCCGAGCACATGCAGATCGGGCCGACCATCATGAAGTTCGTCCGCTCCACAGGCTTCGCCATGCTCGCTGACCATTGGAAGAACCTCGTCATGCTCGCCATCGCCTGCGTGCTGCTCTATCTTGCCATTGTCAAGAAATACGAGCCCCTGCTTCTCCTTCCGATAGCCTTCGGCATGCTGATGACCAACATCCCGGCCCTCTGGGGCGATATGATGTTCCACGAAAGCCTGTGGAAACGCTTCCTCGACACTTCTGACCCCGCCTATCACAGCTACGGAGCCATCATGCGAGAGGGTGGCATGCTTGACATCCTCTATATCGGGGTGAAGGCAGGCCTTTATCCCTGTCTGATCTTCATCGGGGTGGGAGCCATGACCGATTTCGGCCCGCTGATCGCCAATCCGAAGAGCCTGCTACTCGGTGCGGCAGCACAAATCGGAATTTTTGTCACCTTCTTGGCTGCTTATGCCATCGGTTTCGCACCGAATGAGGCAGCCTCAATCGGTATCATCGGTGGTGCCGATGGGCCGACAAGCATCTTCCTGACTTCCAAGCTGGCTCCCCATCTGCTCGGACCGATAGCGGTGGCTGCCTATAGCTATATGGCCTTGGTGCCGGTGATTCAGCCGCCTATCATGCGTGCATTGACAACGGATAACGAGCGCAAGATTAAGATGAAGCAGCTTCGTCCGGTGTCAAAGACCGAGAAGATTATTTTCCCCGTCTTTGTGACCATCCTGATTACTCTCATCCTGCCTTCGGCCTTGCCGCTGATAGGATGTCTGATGCTCGGTAACCTGATGCGGGAGAGTGGCGTGGTAGAGCGACTGAGCAAGACGGTGCAGAATGAACTGAACAACATCGTGGTCATCTTCCTCGGCATCACCGTGGGTGCTACGGCAACGGCTGACACCTTCCTCAGCCTGAGTACAATCAGTATTCTGGTCATCGGAATCGTAGCTTTCAGTTTCGGAACGGCAGGCGGCGTGTTGTTGGCCAAGTTCATGAATCTGTTCTTGAAAGAGAAAATCAACCCACTGATTGGGTCGGCCGGAGTGTCGGCTGTCCCGATGGCGGCACGTGTCTCGCAGTCTGAAGGACAGAAAGCCAACCCGAGCAACTTCCTGCTCATGCATGCCATGGGTCCGAACGTGGCCGGCGTGATAGGTTCTGCGGTTGCCGCAGGCATATTGCTCAACATGATTCCTGCATAACAGACTGACGGATATAACCTGACAGCAGCGAGTATTGTCCGTGACGATGCTCGCTGCCGTGCTTTTTCAGAATAATATGAACCCATCGTTAGACCTCCCCTTCAATTATGCGACTTTCGGCTCGGACGCAGGCAGCATCCGTCTGATGAAGCAGATTCTGGCAGACCAATCCTATATCGGCGCCGTAATCTGTACGGGCGGAAGGATGAGCATCGTCATTGACGGCAAGGCCTATACGATCAGCCGGGGAGACCTGTTTTTCCATGCTCCCTTCTTCTCGTCGCGCGTGGTCAGAATCTATAAGGACTTCAAGGCCATGGCGTTAGGGACGAACTACAGCCATCTGCTTCCGGTGATCAACCGGATTCTGGACATCAACAGCCAGGTGTATATCCGTCGCCACCCTCATCGGCACCTCTCTGATGTGGAGTATGACAATGCCATGACGTTCATACGAATCATACAGAGTGAGTTCGAGTATCACGCAGCGCATGCGATGAGTCTTGACTCTGACCACTTCAAGATCTTCCGCGAATATGTGACCTCATTGGCTGTGGCTGCCAGTTACTCGGTGATTAACCTGTATTTCAAGGATATTCCTGTTCAGGTCGAGGCGGGCAACCGGTATGACGACATTGTGCAGTGCTTTCTCTCGTCGCTCAACAAGAACTTCACCATGCACCGCGATGTGGCCTTCTATGCGCATGAGCAGAACCTCTCGACGGGCTACTTTTCCGGTGTGATCAGGCGGAGGACGGGGCGTCCGGCCTTGCAGTGGATTGTGGATATGGTGATTGACTATGCCAAGCAGATGCTGCAGTACACGGATGTGAATATCAAGCAGATTGCGACTCATCTGAATTTTCCGTCGCAGACTTTCTTCGGCAAGTATTTCAGACAGTATACCGGAGTGTCACCCCGTGCCTATCGCAGCAGTGTACGGGCGCGCAAGGAGCGTGGTGCAGGGTAGGCATCGGCCTGTGAGTCTCCCTGCTCCCGAATTTTTGGTATGATATCAATTCATAGGTCTCCCGGCTCCCGAATCGAGCGTACGATATTGGCCTGCGGGTCTCCCTGCTCCTGAATCGAGCGTACGATATTGGTCTATGGGCCTCCCGGCTCTCAAATCGAGAGTATGATACAGGTTTGCGGGTCTCCCAGCTCCTGAACTGAGCGTATGATGCATCACTGCCGCCGGCTGTCGGACATTGGTCCATGACAGCTGGCGGCAGTGTTTGTGCGGACGGATGTGTGGGGCGTTCTGTGCGTCGGCCGGTCGTGCCGGCAGTCGGTGTCGGTGTGCGTGCCGTACGGTCGGTCTGCGCTCCTCAGTCACACAGGGCGTACAGGTCACCGCGCGGGTTGACGAGCATCACCGGTACCGGTGATTTCAACACCACCTTTCTTTCTTTCGGCCCCAGCAGCAAGTCATCCAAACCGTAGTCGCGTGAGGCGGAGATGATAATCAGGTCGGCACGCCGGTGGTCGGCCTGCATGGCTGCGTCAATCTCGATTTTGAAACTGTCTTTCTCGCCCTTTTCGATCTCGTATGACAGCGTGAATTTGTCAAGAAAGGCGGCAATCTTCTGCGTGTTGCGTGCTGCCCTTGAGCCGTAGTCGTTGGCCGGCATGAGGGTGATGCGTGCATTGCAGAAGCGTCCGAAGGCGGCGGCAAACTGGGCTTTCTCGGCTTCCTCGTCCAGGAAGTTGACCGGCACGAGGATGTGTTCAAAGCGGGGTTCGCGCTGTGGTTCGGTCAGGAAGGTGTATGGGATGCGCAGTTCTCTGGTGGCGTTCAGATAGCGTTGAAGTTCGCGGCGGTTCATCGGCACGGCAAGGAAAATCATCGACTCGTCATCCATCGGTGTGATCTGGAGTTCTTCTGCCGTCATGACGCGGGTGTCGAATGTCTTGTTGAGCTGTGCGGCAAGCCATTCTATTTTATTCTTGCAGGCGTCGGCCACCTGTATGTCCGGGTGTGAGATAAGCAGCATGATGTTGGCTTTTATGGGTGCAAAGATACGCTTTCTGTGCTATCTGACCGCCGTTGCTCCCGTTGTCATTGGCTGCCGGGTGTGCATCGTGGCGTGCGCTGTGCGTTCAGCCTTTCTTCTGCAGCCGGTGTGTGATGTCTGTCCGGGTGCCGTCGGGGTGAATCCGTAGCAGTCGCTGGTTGGTCGTCGGTTTGTCCAACGGCCCGTATTGCTCCATGTAGGGCCCGAGCTTAAGATAGTCGAGGACGCTGAGATCGAAGCCGGCGGGTGCCTCATTGCGTCCGGAGTACCATGCGGTCCGGATTCCGTCGGCGTGCCGGCGTGCGAACTGCAGCAGCTGCTGTACGATTTGTGGCTCAGCGTCTCCGCCCATGAGACACACGCAGGTAATCAGGCCGCGATATTCGTCCAGCAGGACGGCCATGCGGTCGGTGGTGAGCGGGTCGCCGATGTCTTGCCACAGGTGGGGGCTGTGGCAGCCCTTACAGTGTATCGGGCAGCCTGACAGGTTGATGGCAAGGGTCACTTCGTCGGGTATCTCGCGGAAGACGATGTCGTAACTGACGTATTTCACTTTCTTCTTGTGGTGTCGGTGGGTGATACACAGCCGAATGGAGCGCGGCGTAGTGTGCCTACTCCTGCGCTCCATTCAGTTGGTTGCTGTGCGATGATGTTCAGGCGTTGTCGTGAATGACGAGCTCTTTGGGGCCTTCTGCGTAGTAGCGTCGTGAGGCCTCTTTCTGTCGGGCAACGCTGAAGTTGCTGACGCGCTTCATGTAGCCGATGACGCGTGTCAGATAGTCGACGTCGGTGGAGTGGCATTCGGGGCACTCGTGCAGGTAGCGCTTGTCGATGTGGCCGCACTTGTTGCACACGGTGTTGGGGATGTTGAAGGTGAAGTAGTTGCATCCTTCGACGGCCGCAACGCGGAGCAGTTGACGGTACTGGTCTTTTGACAGGTGTTCGGCGAGGTTGCAGTGGAGCGCAGAGCCGCCTGTAAGGTGCTCAATGTACTTGGCTCCGTGCAGACGGAATTTGTCCAGCACGTTGGTGTTCTCGTCTTCGACGATATAGAAGTAACTGTTGTAGCAGTCGCGAGGCACTTTGTAACCGTCTTCCCGATCCCACTTGGCGTGTTTCACGCCGACATTCTCTGCCGGAATCATCTCGCAGTTGAACATCACGCCCTGCGAGCGATATTGCTTGTTCAGTTTCTCAACGATGCCGAGCACTTCCTGCACGTATGCCGTATAGCGGGGGTTGTCTGAAATCTCGATGCCCAGGAATTCGGCTGCTTCAACCAGTCCGTTGACTCCGATGGTGAGGTATTGACGGTCGATGTTGATGTAGCCGGCGTCG
>JAFUXZ010000119.1 GCA_017470795.1 Paludibacteraceae bacterium | reverse complement strand
TTTTGGATTTTTTTTGTTGATTACATACAAACGCCCTTTACGACGAACAATCTTGCAATCGTCGTTGCGTTTCTTGATAGATGCTCTAACTTTCATAATTATTTATATCTAAATGAGATTCGTCCTTTCGTCAGATCATACGGTGACATCTCCACCTTGACTTTATCACCTGTCAAAATCTTGATGTAGTGCATACGCATCTTGCCTGAAATATGAGCAGTAATCACATGCCCGCTCTCTAATTCGACACGAAACATTGCATTCGACAAGGCCTCAATCACTGTACCATCCAACTCTATTGCTGTCTGTTTTGCCATATATCCCAACTTTGTTTAGATGAAACGTTCTCCCAAAACGGCTTCAACATATTCAAATGTAGACATCACATCAGCCTTCCCATTACGCACTACTACAGAGTGTTCATAATGCGCTGCAGGCTTATGATCCACAGTCCGGCATGTCCAGCCGTCATCCTCAATATAGATGTGACGACGCCCCATACATATCATGGGCTCGATTGCAATCGTCATCCCATTCTTCAGGACAACACCATTGCCGCGCCGACCATAATTTGGAACATCCGGTGACTCATGCATTGATCTGCCGATTCCATGTCCCACCATTTCGCGGACTACAGAATACCCAGCACTCTCACAGTGTGACTGAATAGCAAACCCGATATCTCCCAAACGATGACCGACAACAGCTTGCTCAATTCCCTTATATAGGGCTGCCTTCGTCGTCCGCATAAGATTCATCACATCTTCTGCTACATCACCAACAGGAAAAGTATATGCTGAATCGCCATAGAAGCCATTTTTCAGGACTGTCGTGTCAACAGAAACAATATCACCTTCTTTCAAAATCACGTCTGCCGACGGTATGCCATGAACAACAACATCATTCACAGAAGTACACAAAGTCGCAGGAAAGCCCTCATAACCCAAACAGCCAGGCTCAGCACCGTGATCCTTTATACATTCATAAGCGATTTTGTCTAACTGCAATGTGCTCACGCCCGGAGCGATGACCTTAGCCACCTCTCCAAGCGTTTTTGCAAGAATCACATTGCACTCGCGTTGTAACTCTATCTCCTCGTCCGTCTTGAGATATATCATTACTCAATCGCACTTTAATAGGCCCCAACTGTACGTCCCTTTATACTCCCTGACTTCAGCAAGCCATCATAATGATGCATCTTTAGATGACTTTCAATTTGCTGAAGAGTATCCAAGATAACACCTACCGTAATCAGGAGAGAAGTTCCACCAAAGAACTGGGCAAATTCACGTGAAATCCCAAGAAGAGACGCAAAAGCTGGCAAGATAGCAACTATTGCGAGGAAGATAGAACCCGGCAACGTAATACGAGACATTATTGTGTCAATATACGATGCTGTTGCCTTACCAGGCTTCACACCAGGAATAAAACCATTATTCCGTTTCAGGTCTTCAGCCATCTGTGTAGGATTGATAATAATCGCCGTATAGAAATACGTGAAAGCAATTATCAGCAAAGCAAACACAAAATTGTACCAAAAGCCCGTATTATCCATGAATGCGCCAATAAAACGCTGTGCGGATTGCGAACTTGAGAAACCGACAATTGAAATGGGGATAAACATGATAGCCTGTGCAAAAATAATAGGCATAACATTAGCGGCATTCACCTTCAAAGGCAGGTATTGACGCACACCACCATATTGACGATTCCCTATGATACGCTTTGCATATTGAACCGGTATCTTGCGAGTTCCTTGTACCAACATCACAGAGAGGCCTATTACAACGAGCAAAATCACCAGTTCTAAAAGGAACATTATCAGACCGCCAGAAACGCCTGACATGCGCAGAGCGAATTCACTGATGATTGCACGCGGGAAGCGGGCAATAATACCAATCAAGATAATGAACGAAATACCATTCCCTATTCCACGATCTGTAATACGCTCTCCTAACCACATGACAAACATCGAACCAGCACACATGATAATGGTTGATGGAACAATGAATTCCCATGATCCGAGATAACTCATATATTCAGGTGTTGCTCCGGCTTGTATACCTGCTTGTGCAATCTGGACACGGAGATTGACCAAATAGGACGGTCCCTGTATCAACAAAATTGCCACTGTCAGGTAACGAGTAATCTGATTCATCTTACGCTGCCCACTCTCGCCCTCACGTTGCATCTTTTGGAAGTACGGTACAGCCATTGTGAGCAATTGCACAACAATTGACGCAGAAATATATGGCATGATACCCAATGCGAAGATGGAAGCATTAGAAAAAGCACCACCGGAGAACATGTCCAACAATGCCATCAAACCTCCTGCTGTCTGATTGGCCAGACCACCTAAAACATGAGGATTAACACCTGGTAGTACTACAAAAGAGCCGAAACGATAGATCAACACAAACAAGCATGTTGTGAGAAGCCGATTCCGCAATTCCTCAATCTTCCAGATATTCTTTATCGTTTCAATAAACCTCATAGTGACTACACATATTTAGAGTTGTACAATAGATCCTCCAACAGCCGTGATAGCAGCTTCAGCAGACTTTGAAAAAGCATTTGCTTCCACCTCTATTTTTGCCGTCAAAGTACCCTTTCCAAGAATCTTTACCAAAGATGTTTTAGAAACATAACCCGCTTCACGCAAATCTGCAATGGTAATTTTTTCTTTGCCCATAGATGCCATTGACTCAAGAACATCAAGATTAACGACCTTATAGTCAATCCTATTTACATTCTTGAAACCAAATTTCGGCAAACGACGCTGAATTGGCATCTGACCTCCTTCAAAACCGATTTTCTTAGAATAGCCCGAACGAGATTTTGCTCCCTTATGACCACGGGTAGAAGTTCCTCCCAAACCCGATCCGGCTCCACGGCCAACACGCTTGCGCGTCTTCACAGAACCTGCTGCAGGAGTTAAATTACTTAAATCCATATAGAATCTACAATTTTAATCAATTTTATTTTTTACTCAATCACTTTAACCAAATGGTTAACTTTCTCTACCATTCCCAAGATTTGGGGAGTAGCCTCATGCTCTACAACAGAATTGACTCTCTTCAATCCCAAGGAAGCCATCGTCAACTTCTGTGTCTTAGAACACTTGATTGTACTACGTACCTTTTGAATTTTTATTGTTGCCATCGTTAAGTAGTTTTATCCATTAAACACTACATCCAATGAGACCCCTCTGTTTTGAGCCACCATTCGAGCGTCACGCATCTCGCCTAACGCCTTCACAGTAGCTTTTACAAGGTTATGAGGGTTTGATGAGCCTTTTGCCTTGGCAAGAACATCTGTAACTCCGACACTCTCAAGAACGGCACGCATGGCACCACCTGCCTTTACACCAGTACCCTGAGAAGCCGGGGCGAGAAAGACCTCTGCGCCTCCAAATTTCGTTACGACAGCGTGAGGAACTGTTCCCTTGGAAACAGGAACCTTTATCAGGTTCTTTTTTGCGGCCTCTGTTCCTTTAGAGATCGCTGCTGTTACTTCACCTGCTTTTCCTAAACCATATCCTACAATCCCATTACCATCACCAACAACGACAATGGCAGAGAAAGTAATAGTACGTCCGCCCTTAGTTACTTTTGTTACACGATTTACAGCTACCAGACGGTCTTTCAATTCTAAATCGTTGGTCGATTTTACTTTATTCATCTTTTGTCCCTCTTAAAAATTAAGACCAGCCTCTCGGGCTGCATCTGCTAATTGTTTAATACGACCATGATACAGATAGCCATTACGATCAAATACGACTTCGCTGATTCCAGCTCCCTTAGCAACCTCAGCAATGAGTCCACCGACCTTAGCAGCCTGCTCTATCTTCGTTATTTTCTCTTTTACAACAAGCGACGAGGCTGATGCCAATGTCTTACCATGCTCATCATCAATAAGCTGTGCGTATATCTGCTTATTGCTGCGAAAAACACTTAAACGAGGACGTTGAGCCGTCCCGAAAACAGTATTACGTATATGATTTTTTATTCTAAGCCTTCTTGCTATTTTCTGATTCATAATTTCACTGATTTAGAGATTATTTACCAGCCGATTTGCCTGCTTTACGACGCAACGTCTCACCTTGGAATTTGATACCCTTACCTTTGTATGGTTCTGGCTTACGAAGCGAACGAATCTTTGCACAAGCTTGTCCTAAAAGTTGTTTGTCAGCACACTCCAACATAACCAAAGGATTCTGGTTACGTTCGCTCTTTGTTTCCACTTTAATCTCTTTTGGCAAAACGACATATATAGCATGTGAGAATCCAAGAGAAAATTCAAGAACTTGCCCATTATTTGATACACGATATCCCACCCCAACGAGTTCAAGAGTCTTCTTATACCCTTCTGACACTCCAACAATCATATTGTTAATCAGAGCACGATATAGACCATGTTTTGAACGGCTTTGTTTCTCATCATCTGGACGCCTCACACTAATAATCCCGCCCTCTACTTCAACGGCAATCAGGGGATCAACCCATTGTGTTAATTCTCCCTTCGGGCCCTTTACTGTTACGTAATTATCCTTTACACCCACGGTAACACCTGCAGGGATTTGTATTGGTAATTTTCCTATTCTTGACATAACGCGTTCCTCCTACTTAATAGACGTAACACAAAACCTCACCTCCAAGTTTTTCTGCGATGGCCTCCTTATTTGTCATCACGCCCTTCGATGTTGACAAGATAGCTATACCCAAACCATTCAATACTCTAGGCATCTCACGATACCCTACATAACGACGCAAGCCCGGTGTTGATACCCGCGTCAATGATTGGATAGCATTTACTTTATTGATGGAATCATACTTCAAGGCAATCTTAATACATCCTTGAGGTCCATCATCCACAAACTTATAATTCAAGATATAGCCTTTTTCAAACAATATCTTCGTTATTTCTTTCTTAAGATTGGAAGCGGGAACCTCCACGACACGGTGACCGGCCTTTATCGCATTCCGAAGTCTTGTTAGATAATCTGCAATTGGATCTGTCATAATTGTAAAATTAAATTAATCCCGTCTACCGAGACAATATTTAGTTTATTCTTTACCAGCTTGCTTTCTTTACGCCTGGGATCAATCCCTTTGATGCCATTTCACGAAACTGAATACGTGATAATCCAAACTGACGCATATATCCCTTGGGGCGGCCTGTGATAGAGCAACGATTGTGCATACGAACAGGTGACGCATTCTTGGGAATAGACTGCAATCCTTCATAATTACCGTCTTTAAGCATCTGTGCACGTTTAGCAGCATATTTTGCGACTAACTTGGCTCTTTTCACCTCACGGGCTTTCATTGATTCTTTTGCCATGTTCTCTTTTTTTATTTTTTGAACGGTAAACCAAATTCACGCAACAAAGCAAAACCTTCCTCGTCTGTATTAGCCGTCGTCACAAAAGTTATATTCATACCAAGTAACTTCGTGATGTTATCAATATTGATTTCGGGGAAAATAATTTGCTCTGTGATACCCATGGTGTAATTTCCACGGCCATCAAGTTTCTTCTCAATACCCTTGAAGTCTCGAATACGTGGTAGAGCCACACGAACAAGACGTTCTAAAAATTCGTACATACGCTCACCACGCAGAGTTACACGTACACCGATTGGCATTTTTTTACGTAACTTAAAATTGGCAATATCCTTGCGTGACACAGTAGCAACAGCTTTCTGACCAGAAATAGCAGTCATTTCAGCAATTGCCACGTCAATAAACTTTTTGTCAGCAACAGCGATACCCAACCCCTGGTTGAGGACAATCTTTTGTAGCTTGGGGCACTGCATAACCGTAGTGTATCCAAACTCTTTCATCAATACAGGAACGATTCTTTCCTTGTATTCTTGTTTTAAACTTGCTGTATTCATTTTAGAGTTCTTTTCCTGTTTTCTTAGACACTCTTACCAATTTACCATCTTCAAACTTTCTTCCTACACGAATGGGTTTGCCATCTTCGACAGGATTCAGATTAGAGATATGAACGGAAGCCTCTTGCTTTATAATACCCCCATTCGGGTTCTTTGCGTTAGGTTTGGTGCTTTTTGACACCATGTTAACGCCCTCTACAATCGCACGCTGCTTCTCCACCAAAATCTGGAGAACACGACCGGTTTTACCTTTATCTTCACCGGCATTCACGTAAACGATATCACCTTTCTTGATATGTAACTTACTCATTATTCTCGTTTGTTTGTGATTAAAGCACTTCTGGTGCCAAAGAGATAATTTTCATGTTTGTAGCACGAAGTTCTCGAGCAACAGGTCCAAAGATACGGCTTCCTCTTATCTCTCCTGTATTTGATAAAAGCACGCACGCGTTATCATCAAAACGGATATATGAACCATCTGCACGACGGACCTCCTTCTTGACGCGTACAACAACTGCTTTTGAAACCGTTCCTTTTTTCATGTCACTTGATGGGATAACACTTTTTACTGCAACCACAATAATATCACCAAGCGTAGCATACCGTTTACCCGTACCGCCAAGTACACGAATGCAGAGAGCCTCTTTAGCACCGCTATTGTCAGCTACCGTAAGTCTTGATTCTTGTTGTATCATTATTTAGCCCTTTCAATGATTTCTGTTAATCTCCACTTCTTGGTCTTGCTCAATGGACGAGTCTCCATAATGCGAACCGTATCGCCCACATTACACTCATTCTTTTCATCATGAGCGTGGAATTTCTTCGTCTTATTGACAAATTTACCATAGATAGGATGTTTTTCCTTCCATTTCACAGTAACGGTGATAGTCTTATCCATCTTATTACTGGAAACAACACCCATTCTCTCTTTTCTTAAATTTCTTGTTTCCATCAGGATTAGTTTTTATTGTTCAATTCTCTCTGACGCAACTCTGTTGCCAAGCGGGCTATAAGCCTACGGCTCTCTTGTATTTGAGATGGATTCTCGAGAGGAGAAATTGCATGAGCCAATCGCATACGACTGAGATTTGCTTTCTCTGCCTCAATTCGTTCTTGAAGCTCTTTGTCGTTTAAGCCAACAATTTCTTGATATTTCTTGTTCATGATGTTTTATACGTTTTGATTGGGGTCATAGTCGCGACGTACGACAAACTTGGTCAAAATAGGCAATTTTTGAGCTCCAAGACGCAATGCCTCCTTAGCAGTCTCATAAGGAACGCCATCTACCTCAAAGATAATTCTTCCAGGTGCCAAAGGCACAACAAATCCTTCGGGTGAACCCTTACCTTTACCCATACGTACATCAAGCGGTTTTTTAGTAATCGGCTTGTCAGGAAAAACTCGGATCCACACTTGTCCTTGACGTTGCATGTAACGCGTTACGGCGACACGTGCTGCCTCTATCTGACGGCCTGTGAGCCAAATCGTTCCGAGTGATTTTATTCCAAAAGATCCAAAAGCAAGCTGGTTACCACGCTGGGCATTACCCTTTATGCGACCTTTCTGCTGTCTTCTGAATTTGGTTTTTCTGGGTTGTAACATATCGTTTTATCCTTTATATTCGTTAAACTTACTTTTTGCGCCCGCGGAAACGACGGTTATCACCAGAATCACGACGGCGATCGTTTCGGCCATCGCCTTTCATTGCCGCGAAATTAGGAGCAAAATCAAGCTTTCCATACACCTCACCGCGGCAGATCCAAACCTTGATTCCAATTACACCCACCTTGGTAATCGCTTCTGCATGGCAATAATCAATGTCTGCACGAAGCGTATGCAGAGGAGTACGTCCTTCCTTGTACATCTCTGAACGAGCGATTTCAGCCCCATTCAGACGACCGGAAACCTGCACTTTGATTCCCTCTGCACCCAAACGCATAGTTGAAGCAATGGCCATTTTTACTGCTCGACGATAAGCAATCTTACCTTCAATCTGGCGAGCAATATTATTGGCGACTATTACTGCATCAAGTTCGGGACGCTTTACTTCATAGATATTAATCTGAACGTCCTTCTGTGTAATCTTCTTCAGCTCTTCTTTGAGCTTATCCACCTCTTGTCCTCCCTTACCGATAATCAGGCCTGGACGGGCTGTACATACCGTAATTGTGACAAGTTTCAACGTACGCTCTATGATAATTCGCGAAAGACTTGCTTTGGCAAGACGGGCGTTCAGATAATTCCTTATCTTGCTGTCTTCAAGCAGGGTATCACCGTAGTTATTGCCACCGAACCAGTTAGAATCCCAACCTCTGACAATACCCAAACGGTTGCTTATTGGATTAATTTTCTGTCCCATCTTGCTTTGTTTTTAATTCATTAGTAGCCTTTGTGTCAACAAAAATAGTCACATGATTCGAACGCTTACGAATGCGGTATCCGCGCCCTTGTGGGGCTGTACGAAGTCGCTTGAGCATTGTTGCTGCATCAACATACACATTCTTCACATAGAGTTGCGCACCATCTGCGCTTTCACCTGTTTTCTGTTCCCAGTTGGCTATCGCAGATTTCAGTAGTTTTTCTAATTTACCAGAAGGCTCTTTAGTTGAGTATTTCAACACACCAAGAGCTTTGTTTACCTCCATACCACGAATGAGGTCTGCTAACAGACGCATCTTACGAGGCGATGAAGGGATATTGTTCAGCTTCGCAAAATACAAACTCTTTTGAGCCTCTTTTTTTGCTTCGGCTGTATTATGTTTTCTAGCACCCATTGTACTTATTTGTTATTTTTAGTTAAGACTCAATGGATTATTTATTATTCCCGCTATGGCCACGGAAAGTACGAGTTGGCGAGAACTCACCAAGCTTATGACCAACCATATTTTCCGTAACATAGACAGGAATAAATTTATTCCCATTGTGAACTGCAATTGTATGACCAACAAAGTCGGGAGATATCATGCTTGCGCGTGACCAAGTCTTCACGACAGTCTTCTTCCCACTCTCATTCATTGCGAGAACTTTCTTCTCCAATTTGAGATCTATATATGGCCCTTTTTTTAGTGAACGACTCATATTATTGTCTTTCTAATTACTTACTTTTTCTTGCAATAATGTATTGGTTGGAGAGTTTCTTCGGACGGCGTGTCTTATAACCCTTGGCCAACAAGCCCTTGCGTGAACGCGGATGTCCACCTGACTGACGACCTTCACCACCACCCATCGGGTGATCTACCGGGTTCATTGCTACACCACGGACGCGCGGACGGCGTCCCAACCAACGTGAGCGTCCTGCCTTACCTGACTTCTCAAGAGAGTGGTCTGAATTGCTCACAGTACCTACTGTTGCACGGCATGCGCAGAGCACTTTTCGAATCTCACCCGAAGGCAACTTGATTATTGCATACTTATCTTCACGTGAAGTCAGCTGTGCAAAAACTCCTGCCGAGCGAGCCATCGCTGCTCCTTTACCCGGCTGCAGCTCTATGTTGTGAACGAGCGTTCCGAGCGGGATGTTCTGAAGCGGCAACGTGTTACCTACCTCAGGTGCCACATCAGCACCTGACATTACCTGTTGACCAACCTGCAATCCATTGGGTGCAAGGATGTAACGTTTTTCTCCATCGGCATAATACAACAATGCGATACGAGCCGAACGATTCGGGTCATATTCGATTGTTTTTACAGTTGCCGGTACACCGTCTTTATTTCGCTTGAAGTCGATGATACGATATTTACGTTTGTGACCGCCACCAATCATGCGCATCGTGCGATGCCCGTCATTGTTGCGTCCACCGGTCTTTCCTAGACCGACTACAAGCGATTTCTCTGGTGCGCTTGCTGTAATGGTATCAAACGCACCAATAATCTTGTGTCTCTGCCCCGGTGTTGTGGGCTTTAATTTACGTACAGACATTATTATATATTAGATATTGCTATAGAAATCTATTTGATCGCCTTCCTTCAGGGTTACAATAGCCTTTTTATAACTATTCGAGCGACCGCTTATCATGCCGCTACGTGTCCAGCGACTCTTATCTTTTGACGGAGCAATGATGGTATTCACGTCTGTCACGGTTACGTTGTACATAGCTTCAACAGCCTTCTTGATTTCTATTTTGTTGGCTGTCTTTTCTACACGAAAACCATAACGATTGAGTTTCTCACCCTGCTGGGTCATCTTCTCCGTTACGATGGGTTTGATGATAATTGCCATTATTAAACCTCCTTATGCATTAAAATGTTGCGCCAGAAGAGCAACACATCCCTCTGTCAGCACGACAACATTAGCATTCAGAATTTTGTATGTGTTTAATTCTGAAACAGTTGTCACATTTGCTTTGGGCAAATTTCGAGCCGACAAATATACGTTTTTATTTCCATCTGACAAAACCAAAAGCGACTTTTTATCTGCAACCTTCAGATTCTTCGTCAGAGCAACGAATTCTTTAGTCTTGGGAGCCTCAAAATTGAGATTCTCAACGACCATCAAGTTGTTCTCTTTTACCTTGTACGAGAATGCAGATTTACGAGCCAGTGCCTTCAGTTTTTTATTGAGTTTGAATGCATAATCACGAGGTACGGGACCGAAGATACGGCCACCACCGACACGTACCGGCGATTTGATATCACCCGGACGAGCTCCGCCACCACCCTTTTGGCGACCGAGCTTGCGCGTACTACCGGCTATCTCTGAACGTTGCTTTGCCTTATGCGTACCTTGCCGCTGATTGGCCATATATTGCTTTACATCCAAATAAATGGCATGATCGTTAGGCTCAATCCCGAAGATGGCATCATCCAACTGTACTTTTCTTCCAGTCTCTTCGCCCTTTATATTGTATACGCTCAGTTCCATATTACTTATTGATGATAACGATTGAATTTTTAGCACCCGGTACACTACCCTTGACAACCAAGAGATTCTGTTCCGGAATTACTTTTAACACTACAAGGTTCTGTGCTGTTACGCGATCACCACCCGTACGGCCGGCCATGCGCATACCCGGGAAGACACGTGAAGGATAAGACGATGCACCCAGCGAACCGGGGGCTCTCAGGCGGTCGTCCTGACCATGAGTCGACTGGCCTACACCTCCGAATCCATGACGCTTAACAACGCCCTGGAAGCCCTTACCTTTTGAGATTCCGATTACGTCGACAAAGGTGTTCTCTTGAAACATCTCAACTGTGAGTGTCTCACCTAACTGAACCCCTTGCTCGAATCCTTTGAACTCGGCCAAGTATCTTTGAGCAGCAACTCCAGCGGCCTTAAAGTGACCTGCTTCGGCTTTGTTGGTATGTTTCTCTGTTTTCTCTTTGAAACCAACCTGAACAGCCTCGTAACCATCTTTTTCAATGGTCTTGATTTGTGTTACTACGCAAGGACCTGCTTCAATGACGGTGCATGGTACATTCTTACCATCGGCACCAAAAACGGAAGTCATTCCGATTTTCTTTCCTAATAATCCTGGCATTTCAAATTGTATTTAAGTTGTTGTTAGTTTTCTTTCTGCCTACACTTTAATCTCTACCTCTACGCCACTGGCAAGCTCCAGTTTCATCAAGGCTTCAATAGTGCTACTGTTAGAACTATAAATGTCAATCAAGCGCTTGTAGTCGCAAAGTTGGAACTGCTCACGGCTCTTCTTGTTAACGAAGGTCGAACGGTTAACTGTGAAGATGCGCTTATGAGTCGGCAGTGGAATCGGGCCACTTACGACGGCACCTGTTGCTTTGACTGTTTTCACGATTTTCTCTGCTGACTTGTCAACCAGATTGTGGTCATAAGACTTCAGCTTAATGCGGATTTTTTGACTCAATGCCATTTTTGTCTTTTTTGTTTTTGCTCGCGATTAAGAGTCATTTGCTAATCGCTTGCGGTTGTTAATAATCATAGATGGGAAGGAGAACCCAATCCCCTTCCCTTTTTGTTTTTACAATAAATCCACGCGTCCCTTGACTTCTTCAAGCACAGACTTGGCTATCGAAGTTGAAACTTGTTCGTAGTGTGAGAATTCCATACTGCTTGTAGCACGACCGGAAGTGATGGTACGCAAGGCGGTCACATAACCAAAGGTCTCTGCAAGCGGAACTTTAGCCTTGACGATACGAGCTCCTGTATGGCTTGTCTCCATGCCTTCAATTTGTCCGCGACGCTTGTTCAGGTCGCCTATCACATCACCCATGCTCTCTTCGGGAGTTACAACTTCCATTTTCATGATTGGCTCAAGCAACACCGGCTTGGCCTTTGCACATGCGGTCTTGAATGCCATCTGTGCGCACACTTCAAATGAGAGTTGATCTGAGTCTACCGGGTGATACGAACCATCAAGGAGTGTAACCTTCAGTTTGTCAAGCGGGAATCCAGCGAGCACACCATTCTTCATGGCAGCCTCGAAACCCTTCTGTACTGATGGTATATACTCTTTAGGCACATCGCCTCCCTTGACTTGGTCAACAAAGGTCAGACCTACAGGGTCGGAGTCATCAGCCGGTTCTACACGAACAATGATATCAGCGAACTTACCACGTCCACCAGTCTGTTTCTTGTACACTTCGCGAATCTCAACGGCCTGCGAGATTGCTTCACGATAGGTAACCTGAGGACGTCCTTCGTTACACTCTACTTTGAACTCACGACGCAGACGGTCAATGATGATTTCAAGGTGAAGCTCACCCATTCCACTGATAATCGTCTGTCCGGTCTGTTCGTCCGTACGTACGGTGAATGTCGGATCCTCCTCGGCCAATTTAGCCAGTCCAAAACCAAGTTTATCCAAATCGCTCTGCGTCTTTGGCTCAACCGAAACACCTATTACCGGTGCGGGGAACGACATAGATTCAAGCACGATGGGCGAGTGTTCATCACACAAGGTGTCTCCCGTGCGTATATCCTTGAAGCCCACTCCGGCTCCTATATCACCTGCACCGATGGTCTCCACCGGATTCTGATGATTGGAGTGCATCTGGAAGATACGTGAGATACGTTCTTTCTTGCCCGAACGCGGGTTGTAAACATACGACCCTGCATCCAGATGACCTGAATATACACGGAAATAACACAGACGTCCTACGTATGGATCCGTTGCAATCTTGAAAGCTAATGCGCACAAGGGCTCATTATCTTCCGGATGACGGACAATCTGTTTGTCTGCATCACGCGGATCAGTACCCTCAATCACTGGCGTATCCATCGGGCTGGGAAGATATGCGCACACTGCGTCGAGCAATGTCTGCACGCCCTTATTCTTGAACGACGAACCGCATACCATAGGATTGATTTTCATTCCCACCGTACCGGCACGCAACGCACGTTTGATTTCGTCTACAGTAATAGTCGACGGATCCGAGAAGTATTTCTCCATCAATTCATCATCAAACTCTGCGATTGTCTCAAGCATCTTGTCGCGCCATTCCTGAGCCTCTTCCTGAAGTTCCGGGCGTATGTCTGCCATCTCATACTCAGCTCCGAGCGACTCGTCGTGCCACAGGATCTCCTTCATCAGAATCAGATCCACCACACCTTTGAAGGTTTCTTCGCGTCCGATAGGAATTTGTATCGGGCAAGGATTGCTGCCCAGCACGTCCTTTACCTGACGAACCACTTCAAAGAAGTCAGCCCCCGAGCGATCCATCTTGTTCACATAGCAGATGCGGGGAACATTGTACTTGTCTGCCTGACGCCAAACCGTCTCTGATTGTGGCTCAACGCCACCAACAGCACAGAACGTAGCCACAGCTCCGTCAAGAATACGAAGTGAGCGCTCCACCTCTACGGTAAAGTCAACGTGACCCGGAGTGTCTATCAGGTTAATCTTGTACTTGTCGTTGTTGTATATCCAGTAGGTTGTCGTAGCAGCAGACGTGATTGTGATACCACGCTCCTGCTCCTGCTCCATCCAGTCCATCGTTGCTGCACCATCATGCACCTCACCCAGTTTGTGGGTCTTGCCGGTGTAGTACAGGATACGCTCGGACGTGGTGGTCTTGCCGGCATCAATATGCGCCATGATGCCGATATTTCGAGTCAGATGTAAGTCTTGTTTTGCCATTTCAGTATGTTAACCTCTATACCTAAGCAATCTTTTGTTTTAGAATCTGAAATGAGCAAAAGCACGGTTAGCCTCAGCCATGCGGTGCATGTCTTCCTTACGCTTGAATGCACCACCCTGATTGTTGTAGGCATCCATAATCTCAGCAGCAAGCTTCTCTGCCATTGAGTGACCGCCGCGCTTACGAGCGAAGATGATTATGTTCTTCATCGAAATCGACTCTTTGCGGTCAGGACGTATTTCTGTCGGAACTTGGAATGTAGCACCACCGATTCGGCGCGACTTAACCTCCACCAGGGGAGTTACATTCTCGAGGGCTTTCTTGAAAGCATCAAGCGGAGCTACCTCGTCGTTTTTCATTTTGGCTTTCACGACGTCGAGGGTCTTGTAGAAGATCTCGAACGCGGTAGATTTCTTACCATCATACATGAGGTGATTCACGAACTTGGTCACCATCACTTCATTGAACACCGGATCCGGAAGGATCACGCGTTTCTTTGGCTTTACTTTTCTCATGTTGTTTGCGAAATAATTTTTGGTTGTCAATCACTTCAGCCGGAGCCGCTGCCGCCGACTTACTCAACCGATCAACTCCTGTTTGGGTTTCAGCTTCTGTTTTTATTCTATCGACAAGGCTTACTTCTTAGCCTTCGGACGCTTTGCGCCATACTTTGAGCGACGCTGTGTACGACCGGCTACACCGGCGGTATCAAGCGTTCCGCGCACGATGTGATAACGTACGCCCGGAAGGTCTTTCACACGACCGCCACGCACCATCACGATGCTGTGCTCCTGCAAGTTGTGACCTTCGCCCGGAATGTAAGCATTCACCTCTTTCTGGTTCGTCAAGCGAACACGTGCAACCTTACGCATGGCGGAATTAGGCTTCTTGGGCGTTGTGGTATAAACACGAACGCACACGCCACGACGCTGTGGGCACGAATCCAATGCAGGCGATTTGCTCTTGTCAATAAGTTCAGCCCTACCCTTTCTAACTAACTGTTGAATTGTTGGCATGTTACTTTATAATTACTTAATTTATTGATTTACAATACCGAATAGACCTTGCGCTCTAAACGGCCTGCAAAAGTACGAACTTTTTTTGTAACTGCCAAACAATCTGCAACATCAATCTGCTTTTTCGGCGAGGCCTGCCTGCAGGATTGGTATTCGCATCAGCGGGTATCAGAATTATTTCGCACGGCCAGAAAAACAGCATTTGCGCAGCAGATGTACCGGCTGCCGTACGAAGCAAGACAAATTTCTTCCTGAGAGTTCAGGCCGACGGGGACAGGCGTACTCAACCGATGGACAGACGCTGTGCCGGAGGACAGAGCGGGAGACGACCTGCCGATGCGCCTGCAGCCACCGCCGACATGATGCGACACGTCTTGCCGTGACGCACGGCCATCGTACCCTGATTGGGCAAGAAGATTCGGGGCTGTTCAGTGTATGCCGCGCTGGTTGAGGGCAGCCTGATAGCGACGGGCGTTGCTGAGATGTTGCTGATAGGATGCAGCAAAGTTGTGCGTGCCGTCAAAGGTTTCTTTGGCACACATATACAGATAGTCGTGCCGGCCGGCGTTCAGCACAGCGTCGATGTTGTCGACAGTCGGCATCTTGATGGGTCCAGGAGGGAGTCCGCGGTTCAGGTAGGTGTTGTAGGGCGAGGGACAGGTCAGGTGATCGTTGCGGACACGGCGGATGCTGAAATCACCGACGGCATAGATGACCGTCGGGTCAGACTGCAGCAGCATGCCTTTGCGCAAACGGTTGATGTACAGCCCAGCCACAGTGGGCATCTCGGCCACATTGCGCGTCTCACTGCCGACGATAGAGGCCAGCGTGACCACCTCCTGCGGAGTCAGTCCGATGGCGGCGGCCTGCTGCAGGCGTCCGTTGGTCCAGAAGTCGTCCGTTTCCTGCCTCATGCGGTCAAGTAGCTGCTGTGGTGTGACGGTCCAGTAGACCTCATAGGTATCTGGACGGAAGAGGTAGAAGAGATTGGCTGTGTCCACCCCATATTGTGCAAGCCGTCCGCCGTCATTAAACCACCGGGCGAAGTCGGCCGAGTCGGCCAGCAACTGGTCGGCCAGCCGTCCGGCAAGTTGCTGCGGGGTACGGATGTTGTTGAAGGTAATCCGCACAGGTTCCTGCCATCCGTTGCCGAAGCGGCGCAGCATCTGCCGGTCGCCCTCATCAGCGATACGGTAGCACCCCGCCGGGACAGAGTCGACATGCAGCATCTTTGCATGCGCACAGAACATGTGCCGAGAGGCCACATCGGCCTGCTCCTGCAGCAGCGTCAGCAGCGAATCGACACTGATGGTCCGACGAATATATATCAGTTCCTGCCCAACGCGCGGAACAACATTGGTCTTCAGCATTCGATAGGCATGCACTCCACCCCGCCATGCGACGAGCAGAAGCAACAGCACCACGACCGACCATATCACGATGCGCCTGTGTTTCTTTTTCATGTCACAAAGATAGATATTGTTTTCGTTTCTGAAGCAGGACGCTCGCCGACTTTCTCCAGAAGCATCACGGAGAGGAGACGGGGCATGAGAGACGAGCTGACCGGCACCCCCCGACCGGTCGACAATGTCGGAATTGCCGTCTTTTTGCCTCACACAGATCTGTGCAAACCGCCCTCCGGATTGCCGTAAAACGCACAAAAATCGCCATTTGTCAAGTCTGAATGACAGAAATAGCCTACCTTTGCAACAGAAAAACACAAGTTATCGGCCTGTATGAATACAGAAATTCTTGCTGCGTTTTTTCAGACGCACGATTATCTGGTGGATCATGTTCAGAGCCCTGTACATCGGGTACTGATGGACGAAATCGACTGGTCACACCGTCTGATTGGCATCAAGGGAAGCCGCGGCGTCGGCAAGACGACGTTCCTGCTTCAGTATGCCAAAGAGCGGTTCGGGCACGACCGCCGATGCCTGTACGTCAACCTGAACAGCTTCTACTTCACGCAACATTCGCTGGTCGACTTCGCCGCCCACTTCGTACAGCAGGGCGGGCGTACGCTGCTGCTGGACCAGATGTTCAAATACGACCACTGGGCTGTGGACCTGCGGGCCTGCTACGACCGCTACCCGATGCTTCATATCGTCTTCTCGGCCTCACCGGTGATGCGGCTCATTGACGGTAATGAGCATATCGGCAACATTGTGCGGTCGTACAACCTGCGTGGATTCTCTTTCCGCGAATATCTGAACCTGCAGTCAGGGTCGTCGTTCGAGATGTTCACACTCGACGAACTGCTGCGCAATCATGAGCAGCTCTCACGCCATGTGTGCAACCAGACCAAACCACTCTGGTATTTTCAGGACTATCTGGAACACGGCTACTATCCGTTCTTCCTTGAGCACCGCAACTTCATGGAAACGCTCTTGAAGACGATGAACATGATGATTGAGGTCGACATCCTGCTGATCAAGCAGATTGACCTTAAATATCTGTCCAAGATTCGCACCCTGCTGCACATCATGATGAATCAGACGCCCGGGGGACTCAACGTGAGCCAGTTGAGCCAGACAATCGACGTGTCGCGGGCCACCGTGATGAACTACATCAAGTGTCTGCAGGACGCGCGCATGCTCAACCTGCTTTACCCGCAGGGCAATGTGTACCCGAAGAAGCCCAGCCGCGTGTACATGCACAATACGAACCTGATGTATGCCCTTCAGACATGCCAGCCTGACACCCTGTCTGTCATGGAAACCTTCCTGTATAACGCACTCCATGCCCGCCACAAGGTGAACGTCGGCGGCAAGGGGATGGACTTCATGATTGACGGGCGCGACCACTTCCATGCCTGCACACCCGACACGCTTGCCCGGACAACCTTCCGCACCTACAACGCCGTGAGTGACATCGAGCAGGGCGAGAAACACAACATTCCCATCTGGCTGTTCGGATTCCTGTATTAACCCCCTGACGCTGACCGCCCGGCACATCAGCGACATCACGGATGCATGCCCACATCAGGGCAGTGCATGCTCCGGCATGTGTATCAACGCTCCGCCGGAACGCATACAATGAAGAGCCTGCAAGGATTCGGCCGGCACAACGCCGCCGTCCCGCAGGCCGGAAAAGGAATATGAAGCACAAAGGTCTTCCTCCGGCCGAATCTGAAGGCTCCGTGGATTCTATAATCATACGGGGAGAAGCAGCCTGACAGCCACGCACGCCGACAACATCACCGCCACTCCTGCTCCGTCAGCCGCATGCCGGAGCAAGCATGCTGCCCCGTTGCACCCAATGGCTCCGGAAAGACGGCATCCGTCAGGCCGGCCCAACCGCTCAGGACCTGACGGCACAAACAGTCATGACACCCCAAATCCGGCGGCTATGGCCGGCAGGATGTCATCTGCTGATGAAAAACCGAGAAAATGATTTAGCCAGCAGCCTGCCGGCGACGAAACTCGGCAAGCGTGATGGCTGTTGCAACAGCCACATTGAGCGACTCACTCGTCAGGCGCCCCTGCGGAAAGTTCGGGATGTACAGCCGCTGGCTGAGCAGCCGGAGGGTGTCCTGCGAGAGTCCATGCCCCTCACTGCCCATGACGATGATGCCTTTTGAGGGGAGCGTAGAGTCATAGATATTGCTGCCGTCAAGGGTGGTGCCAATCAGCGGCAGCGAGGCATGCGCCTGGAGCCAGTGCGGCAGGTCGGTGTAGTGCACGCGCACACGGGCCAGCGCACCCATCGTGGCCTGGACGCACTTGGGGGCAAAGGCATCGGCCGTTGCACGGCTGCAGATCAGGTCCGTGATGCCAAACCAGTCGCACAGACGGATGATTGTGCCCACATTGCCGGGGTCCTGCACGTCGTCAAGAGCGAGATACAAGTCGTCCTGACGAACCGTGAGTTCATAGTGAGGCAATCTGAACAGTGCCATAACCTGCTGTGGTGCCTGCATCAGCGAGACGCGTTTCAGCTCGTCGTCCGTCACCTCCAACAGGCGTCCCGGCCGGGGGCTGCGGCCTGCATCAGCGCGCAGCCATTCGGAAGTGGCAATGAGCGTGTCGCAGTCAAACGTGCCGAGCAGGTCGCCCACACATTTAGACCCCTCCGCCACAAACAGGCCCGTCTCCAGCCGGCCTTTCTTACGCTCCAGCGAACGTACGAGCTGTATGGTCGAACGACTGATCATATCCTACTGCTGTGCGGTCTCGTCAAGATAGGAGTCTTTGAAGCCCAGGAAGTACAGCACGCCGTCCAGCCCGATGGTGTTGATTGACTGACGCGCATTCTGCACCACGCGCGGTTTGGCATGGAAAGCAATACCCAGTCCGGCCTCCGAGAGCATCGGCAGGTCATTGGCCCCGTCACCCACGGCAATCGTCTGCTGCATGTCAACCTTCTCCACCTGTGCTATGAGCCGGAGCAGCTCGGCCTTGCGCCGACCGTCGACAATCTCGCCCACATATCGGCCGGTCAGTTTATGGTCGACAATCTCCAACTCGTTGGCATACACATAGTCAATGCCATACTTACGCTGCAGGTAATGTCCGAAGTAGGTGAATCCACCCGAAAGGATGGCTATCTTCAAGCCGTAGCGCTTCAAGACATACATCAGGCGGTCAACCCCCTCGGTGATGGGCAGCTGTTCGGCTATCTCCTGCATCACGCTCTCATCCAAGCCCTTCAGCAAAGCCACCCGTTCGGTGAAACTATCCTTGAAGTCAATCTCGCCACGCATCGCCCGCTCTGTGATGGCCTTGACCTTGTCGCCCACACCGGCCCGGATGGCCAGCTCGTCAATGACTTCGGTCTGAATCAGCGTCGAGTCCATATCAAAACAGATTAGGCGGCGCATGCGGCGAAACATATTGTCTTCCTGAAGCGAAAAGTCCATGCCCATATCGCTCGACAAACTCATCAGACTGGCTTGGAGTTCGGAACGGTTTGCCGGTGTGCCACGCAGAGAAAATTCGATGCAGGCCCGCTCGTGTTCACGCGGATGAAGGATTGACATACGCCCTGTCAACCGGCGTATGGCATCGATGTTCAGCCCCTGCTCACTCACGACCTTCGTTGCCGATTGAATCTGTGCGGCCGAGAGCGTGCGCCCCATAATCATCAGAATATACCGGTTCTTTCCCTGACGCGAGACCCATGCCTCGTAATCTTCGTCACTCACCGGCTCAAAGCTGATATTCACTCCCAATTCCGATGTCTTGAAAAGCAGATCCTTCATCATGTATCCGGAATTGTTGTTGCTCACTCTGACCAGAATACCAAGCGAGAGGGTCTTGTGAATCACTGCCTGACCGATATCAAGAATCTGCACGTCATATTTGGCGAGAATCTGCGTGATGGCAGCCGTCTGCCCGGGATGGTCTTCACCCGTTATGCGAAGTAGTATCTGCTCTTCCATATTGGTTTATGACTTCTTTGTTACTGAGAAAATAGTGTGCTGAAAGTTTTATGAGACGCTCTGCGGCGCGTAGGCCGTCGTTCCGTAAACTACCTGATGGAGCCGGCGCACATCTTCGTCGGTGAAGCTGTCGGCCGTGCCGAGGATGCAGAGCGGAACGGTGTTCCCGCGTTCTCTGAAGGGGGGCTGGATGTAGTCGGAACGCAGCAGGCGCAGGCCATGACGTTCGTAGAAGGCCACGCGGCGGCGCGTCAAATCATCAGTGGGCAGTTCGGCCTCAAGAACCAGTGGCCGGCTGTGTTGACGCTGCATCTGACGCAGGGCTTCACCCCCAAGACCCTGATTGCGCAACAGGGGACGCATGGCAAAATGCTCAATATACACGTAGCGGCTGCTGAAGTCCCAGTAGTTCAGGAAGCCGCAGAATGCCGCTGCGGCATCGTCCTCGGCCTGACGCATGACGACCTGGCAATGAAAGCGTTTCTCGACCTGCATGATACGGACAAAATCCGTCCAGTCGCGCCTTTCATCGAACGGGAAAGATGACTCATAAAGCCGGCGCACCTCGCCCAACAGCGCATCAGACACGTCAACGACAGGCTTCAACTGAATCAGGGGCATAACTTAACAG
>JAFUXZ010000118.1 GCA_017470795.1 Paludibacteraceae bacterium | reverse complement strand
CTGTGCGGCACGTAGTTTCTCTTCGCGATAGGCTGCGGGGTCGGTCTCGCGGAGGTGCTGCCAGCGGTCGAAGTCGCGCTCAAACTGCAGCGTCAGGCTCTGAATCACGGTCTTGCCCTCAGGAGCAAAGCCGGGCTCGTAGCCATATTGCTTGACAAAGAGGATGTCGTGTTGTTTCCCACAGATCTCATAGGGCTCGGTGCGGAAAGAAATCATGTCGGGCAGGTGACGGAGGGTGCAGTCACAGCCGAAGTAGACGTTGAAGTTGCTGAACAGGGGATAGTTCTTCTGCTCTTTGTAGCGGCGGCGGAAATAATCGTCGAAGAAGGCATCAGGCAGCAGGCGGCTGAACGTCACGTTGGCATCGCATGCCGCAACGATGTAGTCGGCCCCGATAAACTCGCCTTTGCGCAACATCACGCCTGTGGCGTGTCCCTGCTCGATGACGATATGGCTCACTTCGGCCTGCGTGCGCAGCTGACCGCCGAGTTGCTCATAGCGACGCACCATGCGCTCTGCCATCTGCAGTGAACCTCCGGCCGGCAAGTCGCCGTTGCCGCTGGCGAAAGTGGCATACATATAGAGGATGGCTTCGACGTAGTAAGTCTCAGGGAGATAGGAGCGGATCACGTCGCGCAGCAGGGGACTGTGGAAGAGACGGATGTACTGACGCACCGAGATTTTGGAATATCGGATGTGCGGCCGGATGACACGGCGCAGGCTCCAGAGTGCCTTGAGGTTGTCTTTGAGCGTAAAGCGTTCGAAGGGTTTTTCGGAGAAGACCTCAATGTCCTGATAGCCTCGGATGGCCTTGATGAGACGGCGGATCTCGCGCCGGTCTTCAGGGAAGGACTCCAGCAGTTCGGACTCAAGGCGGTTGATGTCGCGCCAGACGTGTATCTGACGACCGTCGCGGCCGTCAATGCGCATGAAGGCTTCGTTCTGTATCAGAGGAATATCCGGACCGAGTGCGCCGACTTCCTCCCACACGCGGTGGAGTTGCTTGGTCGGCAGTGTGCCGGTCATCCAATGGATGCAGTTGTCGATGTGAAATCCCTGACGGTCCCACCCGGTGCATTCGCCGCCGGCGATGGCGTGTTTTTCCAATATGATGCTGTCAAACCCGTTCTTCTGTGCATAGATGCCGGCTGTCAGACCGGAGATACCCCCTCCGACAATCACAATTTTCTTTTTCATACCTGAACCGGATTCTGATTTTGGTTGATTTGGTCTTGCAAAGTTAGACCTTTCTAGCAAGAAGACCAAACACCCCCTGTTTCGTCTGTCAAAAGGGGCTCTCCGTCTTCTGTCTTTAACCGGTCGGCGGGAGACAGCGGCTATGGTTAGTGGAGGGGCGGTCCGTCTGCCTGCTGCGTGGCAGAGCATGTCGGCCGGAGAGGCCGCCGGAACATCGGCCACCGTCGTCCTGCATGCCCTCCGACCTGCGCCAGATGCGGCCGAAAACCGCATCCCGTCAGGGCTCGTGCAAAAAATAGGAGCATGCGTCCGATTCGGTAAATAATGCGTATCTTTGTGACTGATTTTATCTTCGCAAACAATAATGATACGCACAACCGGCATAACGCTTTTCCTGCTTGCGATACTGCTCTGCGGATGTAACAGCGTGCCGTCTGACTATGAAGTGATTAAGGCGCAAAACGACTCCCTGCGTCAGGCTAAAGAACTGATGGAACAGGAAGTGAACGGATTCTTCGAATCGGTCAACTCCATCCAGCAGAGCATCGATAAGATGAAGCAGATGGAAGGCGTCATTGACCTTGAACAGATTGGAGGAGAGCAGAATGATGCACTTACCAAAATCAATCGCGACGTCGCATACCTCGGACAGATGTTGCAGCGCAACCGTCAGGAGCTCCAACAACTGCAGGAAAGCATCAGTCGAAGCAGGCTGAACATCAAACAACTGGAGCAAACCGTTGCTTCGCTCAACAAGCAGCTCGGCAGCCAGTCGCAGACCATACAGACGCTCCGCTCCGAACTCGACAGCCGCACGGCCCTGATAGCACAGATGAGCGACACGATACGCACCCAGTCGGACCTGATACTGGAGCTCTCGGCCACCTCCGACCAACAACAGCAAACCATCACAGAACAGGAGTCGACCATCACTGCTCACGAGCAAACCATCTCGACGGCCTGGTACGTCTTCGGTACGCGCAAGGAACTGAAAGACCAGGGTATCGTGGCAGGAAAGAGCGTGCTCCAGAATGACTTCAACAAAGACTATTTCGTCAAGATCGATACGCGCAAGACCAATCTGATTCCGCTATATTCGACAAGAGCCAAAATCCTCAGCACGCACCCGACTACATCCTATCAGCTGCAAAAGATTGATGGCAACTACGTGCTGCAGATAACTGACGCAGAACAGTTTTGGAGCATCAGCAAATATCTCGTGATTGAAGTCGACTGATTCGTGACCGGATTGCGACATCCGTCGGTCAACCCTATACCCAACAACCCCGTGCACCTATGTCTACCGTAACTTTTTTTAAGACAAAAGAATCAACCGTCATAGCCGTCCAGTCTGACCGCCGACTGGGAAAGAGTGATATTGAAAAACTGTGCTGGCTGTTCAGTGAAGCCGAACCTTTGGAGACCTCCGCTGTCGAAGGTCACTACATCGGTCCGCGTCGTGAGATGATCACCCCGTGGAGCACCAATGCGGTAGAGATTACACAAAACGCCGGCGTACGCGGCATCAAGCGCATCGAGGAGTTCTATCCCGCTGCGGTCGATGCTGACTACGACACCATGCTGCAACGGGTTTATGACAACCCCGACGAACATGTCTTTGACCTCAGCCGTACGCCCGACCCGATTGTCTACATCGATGACATCGCTGCCTATAACGAGCAGGAAGGTCTGGCTCTGAGCGCAGAGGAGATAGACTACCTCAACAGTGTGGCTGAACGCTACGGCAGACGCCTGACCGACTCAGAAGTCTTCGGCTTCTCACAAGTCAACTCCGAACATTGCCGGCACAAGATTTTTAACGGCACATTCATCATCGACGGCGAAGAAAAAGAGCTGTCACTCTTCAAACTCATTAAGCGCACCACACAAGAACATCCGAACGACGTTGTATCGGCTTACAAGGACAATGTCGCATTTAAGCAAGGTCCGGTGATAGAACAATTTGCACCGGCGAGCGGCGACAAGCCCGACTTCTATCATACAGAGCAGATAAACTCCGTGATTTCACTGAAGGCCGAGACGCACAACTTCCCAACGACAGTTGAACCTTTCAATGGGGCAGCCACGGGGACGGGCGGAGAGATTCGCGACCGCCTTGGCGGAGGCCGTGCCAGCCTGCCAATCGCAGGGACGGCAGTGTACATGACCAGTTACCCGCGTAACAAACAAGGGGCAGCATGGGAAGAAAACATACCGCCCCGTAAGTGGCTTTATCAGACACCGGAGCAAATCCTAATCAAGGCCTCCAACGGTGCGAGTGACTTCGGCAACAAGTTTGGCCAGCCGCTCATCGTGGGCTCGCTGCTCACCTTTGAGCATGAAGAACAGGGACAGACGCTGGCTTACGACAAGGTGATTATGCTTGCCGGCGGAGTGGGCTATGCAAAGCAGACCGATGCACAGAAAGGACAGCCGGAGCCCGGAGAGCAGGTTGTGCTGCTCGGTGGCGACAACTATCGCATCGGGATGGGAGGAGGAGCCGTGTCAAGTGTGGACACAGGGAAGTATGACAGTGGGATAGAACTGAATGCCGTGCAACGTGCGAACCCGGAGATGCAGAAACGGGTGGCTAACGTGATACGTACGCTCGCAGAGAGCAATGACAACCCCATCGTGTCCATACACGATCACGGCGCAGGAGGACATCTGAACTGCTTGTCGGAACTTGTCGAGCAGACCGGCGGACACATCAACGTGAGCCAGCTTCCCGTAGGCGACAAGACCCTGTCGGCCAAAGAGATTATCGGCAACGAAAGCCAGGAGCGCATGGGCCTGCTGGTTGATCAGCAGGCTGTTGACCGGATTCAGCGCATAGCCGAACGCGAACGTGCCCCAATGTATGTCGTCGGTCAGACAACGGACGACATGCGCTTTGTCTTTGAACAGGCCGACGGAACCCGGCCACTGGATATGGAACTGTCCGACTTCTTCGGACATGCTCCGAAAACCATCATGCGCGACACAACCGTCAAACACCGCTATCAGTCAACCGATACGGACGCCCGGCTGATTCAGAAATACATCGGGCAAGTGCTTCAGTTGGAAGCTGTCGCATGTAAAGACTGGCTGACGAACAAGGTGGACCGTAGTGTGACCGGAAAGATAGCACGCCAGCAATGTCAGGGACCGTTGCAGCTGCCGTTGAGCGATCTGGGGGCTGTTGCCCTTGACTATCGCGGGACAGCCGGCATTGCCACGTCAATCGGCCATGCCCCACAGGCTGCGCTCATCAGCCCCGAGGCAGGCTCCGTACTGTCTGTGGCCGAGAGCCTGACCAATCTGGTCTTTGCCCCGATGCAGAACGGATTGCGAGGCGTGTCACTGTCAGCCAACTGGATGTGGCCCTGCCGCAACGCAGGCGAGGACGCACGTTTGTATCGCGCCGTAGAGGCCTGCAGCGAGTTTGCTGTCGGTCTTGGCATCAATATCCCTACGGGCAAGGACAGCCTGTCCATGACCCAGAAATATGGCGAGCAGAGCGTGCTGGCTCCGGGAACGGTGATTATCTCTGCCGCCGGCGAGGTGAGCGATGTGAAGCGCATCGTCGGACCTGTGCTGCGCCCCGTACAAGGGTCGGCAGTCTACTATATTGACTTCTCCTTCTGCGCCATGCGTCTGGGCGGATCGGCTCTGATGCAGGCGTTGGGCTATGTGGGCAGTGAATGTCCGACCTGCACCGACGCCGACTATTTTGCCTCTGCTTTCGAAGCCGTGCAGCAACTGATCAAGAGCGGACTCGTCATAGCCGGTCATGACATCTCTGCAGGAGGCATGCTTACCGCTCTGCTTGAGATGTGTTTTGCCAATACCGAGGGCGGTCTGCATCTGAATCTCGACCGCATTGCCGAGCGTGATATCGTCAAGGTTCTGTTTGCCGAGAATCCGGGCGTACTGCTTCAGGTTAAGGACTTTGAAGCCGTAGAGCAGGTGCTTCGGGAGTGCGGAGTGGCCTTTGCACGCGTGGCTGAACCTGT